>QYQM01000132.1 GCA_007280905.1 Porphyromonadaceae bacterium
GTACCATTCCAGGTCCAGGTCCATCTTTTCCAAGCGCTCGTTGAGTTCTTTCTTGAGTACCAATGCCAGAAAGCTGCAGCACACGTGACCCCGGATGGCATCATCTGTTTTATGGTAAATCGGGCGGGTATTCAGAATACTTTTCATTTCCCGAAACAAATTATGTAAAGCTTTACATAAGTTGTATAAGCAACTGAAACAGAACTTCCCCTTGAAGTATTTCTTGGGGGACAATGTAAACGCCATAGAGATACAGATCTGGATGGCATTGCTGCCGGAGTTTAATGATGTAATGTAAATCGACATGATGAATGCAAAGAAACGGAAATTACAGTGGAAAAGACGGCATAATCTACCGATCGGGTTAGTAATACCTGCCAATATATTTATTCCCTACGATCAGCTTTTTCATTTCATGCGGATCAATAGTGTCCTGCTTTTTGTAAACAATCTTTCCACCCGGCTCAATCAGCAGAGTGTAAGGTAAAGCACCCTTCCAGGAAGGATCAACAGCTTCAATCAGCTCATATACATCATCTTTATTAAAAATGTAATTTTTGTTGGAAGCCTGTTGTTTCTGAAGAAATTTCAGGGCATCAGTTTTTTTTGCCTGCTTATCAGCACTGATCGTTATGAACTCAAACGGGCGCCCGCGATACATACGATCGATAATAACCAGATCGGGAAATTCGGTAATGCAGGGGCCGCACCATGTTGCCCATATATTAATTAACCGGAGTTTGTCTGATGAAGTGTTTTTGATAAGATCTTTTATTCCCTGAACATCAATCTCGCCGAGAGTGACCGGCAATTCAGACCATTGTTTATAAAGCCTTTGTGTATATGCATCCTTCCATGACCATTTAACGGAACATCCAAACACTTTGGTTACCGGATTTTTAACTGATGTCCTGGCCAATAGAGCCTCAATGGCATTTCTGATATCCTCACCTTTGCCTGTGCCCGGCTTTTCTGATGCATCGATACGTCCGGCATAGCGTAAAATGCGATTCCTGTCAAAAACAAAACAATGAGGAGTAGCAACCGGTCCATAGGCCAATGCAGTCTTCTGCTCATCACCATCGTATAAATAGGGAAAAGTAAATCTTTTGTCGGCGGCACGCAGCTTCATCTCTTCGTAGCTGTCGCCCATATCAGAATAACCTAATTCCGAATAATTCAATGCCTTAACAGCGTTAGGTGAAATCATAACAAGGTCAACCCCCCTTGATTTATAATCATTTGCAAGTGCAATGATCCGATCCTCATATGCCTGGGCAGTAGGACAATGGTTGCAGCTGAAAATGATAACTAATACAGAGGCTTTATCAAAATCTTTCAGGCTATATGTTTTCCCATCCACCCCCGGGAGGCTAAAATCAGCAGGAATAGTAAAGATGTTCTTAATGATTTCTTCATCATTTTCCAGGTCTCAAAATTTTGTCCGATTGCCTCCAGTGGGAAAGCTATAAATTTACCAGATTTACAATATTTTTTGTAGAACGGAAACTATATTTTACCTGATTGGATTCCAGGGTAACATTGGCTTTTTCAACAATCAGGCATAAATCATGTTGATTCATTTCATTATAAAGATAATTTGCAAATAAAAGGGCTTTTTCCACACCATCGCCACGCCCGAAATTCCAAACTTCATCGGGTTGTGCAAGGCGTTGTGTGTCATAAATCGAATCATTGGGCATACCTGATATCAACTGATATATAACATCTGTCGTTCTGCCCTTCAGGCCTTCCAGCGAAACGGGGTTTCTCTCTAATGCTGCTTTCACAAAAGGTTTCCAGTCTATTTTATCCATTTGCCTATAGGCATATAACGACAACAAAGCAACTTCATGATCGCCGGCTTTCGCTGATATTAACTGTAAAATATCCTGGCGGGTTTGATTCACGTTTATGTTTAATACTTCGGTTTGTATAAATTGCTTATTTGTTGCGGGAAGGTGTGGTTGAACATTTAAAAAATGAGCAAGATCGTTGAAAAGCAATTTAATATTCTCCTCATTATTACATAAGGTTGTTTTTGCATGATCAATGAAATGATTCATTATGGTATCTATGCCAATATCTTTGTTTTTTTCAAGATAATCTTCGACTTCCTGAATAATGATGCGGTTCTCGAGCGGAGCGAGGCTGAATTCCTCATTCTCAATTTCATTGATTAAAACGTCGCGGTTGGTTTCCGAAAAACTATGTTTGGTAGCATGTTCATATTCAAATATAGTTTCAAGGGCAATATAATAATAACGAGCATTGATAAGATGCCTGGACTGGAAGCACTTTTTAAAATTCATGTGATAGCGCAGGAAATTTATAAAAACAACCGGAGAAAGCTCTGTGGTAAGAAATTTTTTAAGCTTTTCGGAAAAATGTTGGTATGCGGCAACATTTATGGTTGCCTTTTCATTCATATAGTGAATGTAACCGGATAGGTGTGAAACGATGGTTACTTTTTCATTTTCAATAGCCCTGCGCGCCCTTGTGGACAAGGAAGTGCCGTTAAACCACATTTTTTTTGTAACTATTCTTCTGTTATTGGTAAGCACACCCTCATGGATGTCGATAAAATCCTGAGAGTGCAACGGAGTGCCCATCAGAAAAAATTTTTCGAGCGGGATACGGCCCACTATAAAAAGCGCAGCGGCATACAATACAGAAAATGAAACACACTCCCCCGCCCCATTGCTAAAGGATTCCTTAAAACGAAATGCCGTCATGGCTTCTACAGTTTCGGTCTTCCAATAAGGGATTATGTCGCTGGTATATTGATCCAACCCAAAATGTCGCCGGATATCCATTTTAAAATAGTATTTATCCCCTTCGTACCCAAATAAAGCGTTCGACTGCTTTATAACGTCCATATCTACAAAGTCCTTAAACCGGTTGATTTCGGTGTCCTTTGTAGTCAGCCCCCAGGTATCCAGATCAAGGTTAAATACATAATGATCCATAATGTATTGTTTAATCCGGTTTACTTTATAATTAAATGATTTTTTGTGAATATCCGTAAACCATGGATCATCGCGCCATGTCCAGATAATAGGGCTCATGATATTGGCGATAACCAGCGGGAAAAGCAATTCGGGGAAAACAAATATCTCCATGTCGGACAAAGTAAAGGCCGATGAATATTTTTCCAGTGTTGTTTTGTCAGAAAAGTCAGGTATTATTGGCATTGCTTATTTCAAATTTTTAATTAATCAATATTAACCTCTTCGCCCTAGCAAATTTTCCTGCTTTCAATTGGTAAAAGTAGATGCCTGAAGGAACCGACTGCCCGTTTGCATTCTTCCCATCCCAGGCAGTTTCATGCTGTCCCGATGGTTGAACACAGGATATCAGGGTCTTAACTTTACTTCCTGTTAGGTCATAAATGGTCAACTCAACCGGACCTTCCTTCGAAGTAAAATATTTGATGGTAGCCAGCAAACTGAATGGACTTGGATAGGAATCATACAAAACATCCGCTTCTGGGTTCAGATTGGTCTCTACTGAGGCTGAGGTGGATGCCAAACCGTTGGCGACGATCACATCATCAATATTCCAACCACCCATGGTTGCCGTATTATTGGTTTGGAGTTCGAAAATGATCGTGACTGCAGGATTGCCGTCGGCAATATCAGAGATGTCAATGATCTGTTCGGTCCATGCTGAATCGAAATTCCCTGGCTGAGGACTTTCCCAGACTAAATGGTTATTGACTTTTATGCGGGCGTAATCGTTGATCCTGATATTCAGCCATCTCATAAACTTTAAGCCGACATCGGCCATCTTAGAGCAATCGATCTCCGGACTGCTCAGATAAGTGTAAACATTAGCCTGATAAGTGCCGTCCCAGCTTGTGCCATCGTATGAATCCCAACCCATATCATTCCCCCAGCAATTTTTACCGGAAAAAGCATGGTTGGGATCTCCGCCTTTTCCTGCCGGAGTTCCAAGCTGCCAGTCGTCGTGGTTATTTGAAGTCGTTCCGTAAGAATGATGTACCCATCCGTTGACTCCGCTTTCAAAATCATCGTAGAAGCCATAAATGTTATTCAACTGAAAAACAAAGGTCGGAGAATACCCTTCAGCAGAGGTAATATCAGCATTAAAATCAGCAATATAGGCTTTCGGGGCATCAGAAGAAAGTTTTACTTTAAAATGGAAAGTATGCACTTCTCCGATACCCAGTTGATCCGATTCGTCGGGATCTGAAATGACTTGAAAATAAGGGTCCCCGGTATTTAAAGCAGCAAACAGATCATGGATGTCCTGACGGCCGTTGTTGGTCACCTGCAGTTCGATCGTAACCGTTTCACCGTTATCGAATGCACCGTTTTGGTTCCCGTCTGAATCATCAATCCGGATGCGGCTGATCTCCAGCTTTGGAGCATAAACTTCCAGGTGTACCTGTTCGAACCATCCGAATCCTCCGGAATCACCGATGGAAATGGTTAATTCCAGATCCTCTCCATCGGGGCAGCGCGGATCGATTCGGAATAAAACGGTGTCGGCTGACGTTTTTGTTGAATTCATTTCAATGTTTCCGAAGTATAGACTATCGGTCAGGATACGAATGTTTGGATTGGCGGAACTTATTTTTGCATAGATCTGCATTGCTTTTATCGATTGTACATTAGACAGGGACAAGGTGAATCCGATCATTTCTCCCAGATTAATGAGTCCATCGCCGTTTCCTGATGTATTTCCGGATTTTCCATCCGACAGCAGCACTTTATCGACCTCAAGGAATGCAGCCCGTTCCATTTTGATATTCCAATGCGTGAGACTGTCGGGCGAAATGGTTACCTCGCGGACTATCGTGCGATATCCGGGCGCGGAAATTTGAAAAGTGTAGCTGTCAGGTTCAAGATACCGGTAATATCTGCCGAACAGGCTGTCTGCCAGTCGCGGCGGCAATTTCCCCTGATTATCAATCGACGGAATGTCGACAATTGCCCTAACCGGCAATCCTGAAAAGGCGTCGGTGACCAGTCCGGTTACTCCAGCACGGCCTGTCTGCCGGAGCATAGTTTTCATCCCTTTCAGGTTGCTTTCAGACATCTCCGACATCACACTGTAATCGGGAGCCTGACTGGTCCCCATCTCCACGGTATAGGCCAGAGTATTGTGCGTCACATACATATAGTCGCAGTACTCACCGGCAGTGAAATACCATCTTCCTCCCTGCAACAGGGTATAATGTCCGCCGGTAAAAGTGATCGACTCGCTGATCAGGTTTCCCAGGTAAACCATTGCGGTAAAATCGGGTGCCAATGAATCCGTATGGGTCCATGGATATAGCAACAGTTGTCCGGAGGTGTGATAAGTGAGGCTCATAACAGGAGGACATTGTGCGGTGAAGTCTCTGATAGCGCGTGTTTCCGGTTCCGAAAAAGCTTCCGGGCCATGACCTCCGCCGGCCGTGAACCCAATGGAGTAATTCCGGTTGAGGTCAACATCGTGATTATTGCCCCTCTGCATCGCCTCACGTCCATCGGGATTTACCATTGGAATATACCATATCTCCATGGTATTGATCCAATTGGTAACCTCCGGATCGGATCCGTAATTATCTATCAGATAATTGATCTGATACAGAGTGGCTTCAACGCTATGTATTTCATTCCCATGATGGTTGCCTACAAACAGCAAGGGCGGTTCATCTTCATCGATGCCGGGATTATCCGAGATCTTCAAACAGCAGATTGCCCTTCCCAATACGGAATAGCCAATAGTGTCGAGCCTGGTTATTTCTGGATGCTGCGATGCTATGTCAACCAGCTCATTCATAGTACTTTGATAATTATGAAAGCCTGGAATAGTTTTAAATCCAGGTTGGCTTTGATACAACTCTTTGAAACTATTGGCGATGAATTCCACCTCCGCCCCTTCAATGCCCAGATTTTGAATTTGTTCAGGAAGCGCCAGCACTTCAATATAGGAACCCGGTTTCTGGTTATATACGGTAACCCCTTTATTCTCAATCGTCTTAATGCGACTAAAATCTTTCACATAAATACGGTAGAGTTTCTGGCGTGACTCCTGGGCGAGTATCACCGAAGTCAGCAAAGTAGCGAGCATAAGAGAGATCAGAACAATGGCCTTTTTCATAATATCAGGTTAAGTGGAAAAGTCGCTTAAGTTGACCCCCTCTCGCAGAAGTAATTGACCACCCCGTTCTGCTATCCTTCAAAAGGCTCATTTAGGCAACTGTTTAGCTGTTGTTCAAAGATAACCTTTTTCGCAATGATGCTCCTTGTATTTCAATACGATGAGCATCATGAACAATGCGGTCCGGCATGGCATCGGCAAAGACTGGTTTTTTCGAGCGTTTTTTCCATTAACTTTCGGAATGAGCAACCATAGAATTTTTGATATTTACAGAATCTTTTCATTCGTTTTGGTATTACTGATCCCTGTTATGTTGTCGGCACAAAACGATGTGGCCAAAGGTGGATATGGCGACATGCTTTATCCGTACATGCACGAATACGACCAGATTTTTGTCTACAAAATCGGTGTGGATTATTGCCCTGCCAGCGGGTCATTTGAGTTAAACGCGGTTCAGGTGCTTGATATCATCCGGAAAATCGATAACATTTCACGCGGAATGCCCAAAATGGTTTACCTGGTTGGCTGGCAATACAGGGGGCATGATACCGGGTACCCCTCCTTGAACACAGTGAACGAAGCACTTAAAAATCCGGGCGACAGTTCTGCCCCGGAAAGCCTCCGGTGGCTGATCAAACAAGGTCCGAAGTACAATACATTGGTTTCGCTGCATGTAAATTTTTCGGATGTTTACCTGGATGATAACCCGCTTGGGCCGGTGTATAAAAACCGCGACATCATTGTCAGGTGGAGCAATGGCGATTACCACGAAGGGTACAACTGGTGCGACCATATGGCGTACCGGGCGAGCAATTACCGCAACTGGCACCAGGGGACATTTCAGAATGAACAGATAAAACCTCTGTTTGAGTTAATTCCTGAATTGCTGGAAACCGGCTCGCTGCATCCTGATGCGTGGTACAATACTTCCAACCCATATTACCGGATTTCGGATGAAGAGGATTGTATGGCCATGCGCGAAATGACAACCTGGATGCGCCAAAAATATCATGTTGACCTTACCACAGAATTTGACAGGCGGCGGCCCGAGGGCGTGGATTTTGTCTTATACCACCCGTTGCTTTGGCACTACCAATGGGACGAACGCACTCCGCCTGACCCGATGCAAATACCGTCCTACTTTCAAACCGGGGCCAATGCCAAAACCTGGAGCAGTAGTGCAGAAACGGTCCAGTCAAAATTCTTTGGGGAAATAGGGGATTACGAAGGAAAAATCAAAACAGATCCGACCAATATCCCCGGTGCGGCTAAAGAGTTTGCCACCCGCACACTTCCGTGGTATTTTCTGAACCGCAAGCTTCGTGTTTCTTTTGATGGAAATACCGCCCGTTTTACTGACGATATTACTTCAACCTATCCCGGAAAATATACCATAAAATCGGGCGGCTCGTATGTACAGGATGGCGATGATGTTTTTATCCCTGCCCTTTGGAAACCGCACAACGAAATTATTGCATATAGCGCAGTCGGGTATCAAAAGCGGAAATGGCAATTACCCGGCACCTGGGAAAATATTCAAAAAGCAGATATGTATAAAATCCGGCTTGAAGGCCATCAGTTAATACAGAAGAATGTTCGGATAACAAACCAGGCCATTGAGTTATCCCTTAATCCTGATGAAGCTGTTTTTATTATCCCGGCAGGAACAGATCCCGATAACAAAAACACGTTACCCCCGTCCGGGGAAATTGAATTTGTTGGCCTTGACAACGAAACACAGGGTAGCTGGAAAGGCAAATATGGCAGCGAAGGCTGGTCGATTGTTGGAACCGAAGAAAACATTCCTGATTATGCTTCGGTAAAATTTATTAATGGAGCCGATCGAATCTGGAACGCCGTAAGTAAGGATATTGAAGCCCTCCAGCAGCCCACCGGCGATTTGCGAATGGCCTCGCAAAAGTATGCCGGGTTGCATGAAATCATCGAATGTGATTTTAAGGATCAAAATCCCCACCTGATTTCATTGTACCTGCTTGACTGGGAACGGACCGGCCGCTGGACGGTTGTGGATGCCATGGATGCCAACACACGCAAACGAATTGACACACAAAATATAACCAATTTTGGAAGTGGCGTTTACCTGAAATATAAGTGCAGCGGGAAAATCCAGTTTCGGATTACCAATGTTCATTCCGACCGATACACCCAATCGAAGGATGCAGGTTTTTCGGCACTATTTTTTGACAAGGCCTATTAAGAAAACCCGTTTACAACCCATTTTAAAATGAATACTAAAAAAAAATATAACCTGCTGCTAATAATCCTTTTGACCAGTGTAATTTTTTCTCCAAAGCTTGTTGCCCAGCAGGATGCAGCCAAAGGCGGCTATGGCGATATGTTGTATCCTTTTGTCCACGATTACGATCAAACCTTAACGTACAAAATCAGCGTGGATTACGGAAAAACCAGTGAAATTGCCAAACTCAATGCCGATGAAGTTTTACAGGTAATTGAACGAATTGATAATCTCACCCGGGGTATACCGAAAATCGTCTACGTTGTTGGCTGGCAGTACACCGGGCACGATACAGGCTATCCTTCATTTTTAAAAGTAAACCCGGTGCTGAAACGCGGGAATGACAGCACCGCCCTTGCAAGTCTGCGCTGGCTGATGCGGGAAGCAGCACAATTTCACACGCGGGTTTCGCTTCACGTGAATTTTTCCGACTGTTACCTCGACGATAATCCCCTCGGCCCAAAATATCAGGATCGTGATATTTTAGTCAGGGAAACCGATGGCCGCCACAGGCAGGGTTATGTCTGGAACGGGCACATGGCCTATCGTGCAAGCAATTACCGGAACTGGTACCAGGGGACATTCCGGACTGAACAGATCGACCCCTTGTTTGAAATGATCCCTGAATTAAAAATGAGCGGTTCCTTGCACCCCGATGCCTGGTACAACACAGACAACCCGTATTATCAGGTTAACAATTATGAAGATGTCCTCGCTATGCGGGAGATGACTGTTTATGTCCGCGAAAAATATAACGTTGATCTGACAACTGAATTTGACTTAGGCCGTCCGGAAGGAGAAGATTTTGTGCTTTACCACCCCATGATTTGGCACCTCGGCTGGAATGAAGATAAACCGTATGAACCGATGAAGGTCCCCTCTTATTTTATGACCGGGGGTGATGCCTTTTTCTGGGGCAGTGAAGTTTTATCAAATCCCGGTAAATTTTTTGGACAAAGCGCAGCTTTGGAGTCCGAAGTCAACGAAAGTCCCATCACTATTCCGGGCGGACTAAAAACATTTGCAACCCGAACGCTGCCCTGGTATTTTCTTAACCGGTTACTACGGAATAATTTCGATGGCGATACCGCCTGGTTTTCCAACAATGTTATGACCACTTACCCGGGGAAAATGGTCATCAAACAAAACGGCGAATTATTACAGGATGGCAATGATGTGTTTATCCCCGCTCTCTGGAAAACACACCGTGAAATCATTGCCTACAGTGAAACCGGGTATAAATCGCGAACATGGAAACTTCCGGATACCTGGGATAACGTGGAAGAAATTGATATGTACACCATAACCACAGATGGGCTTTCACTTAAAAATCAGGGTTTGAAATTTTTACCCGGCAGATACGTAAAACTTTCGCTTACTGCCGGCGAAGGCGTGGCTATTGTCCCATCAGGAACTGACCCGAATAAAGAAACAGAAAGGGGCGTTTCAGGCGAAGTCACTTTTACCGGAATTGATCAACAAACCAAAGGTTCGTGGCAAAAAAA
>QYQM01000091.1 GCA_007280905.1 Porphyromonadaceae bacterium
GCTCCTCTCCAAGGCAAAGCAGGAGCTCATTCCCCCTCCCTGTTTCAGGGAGGGGGCAAGGGGGTGGGTACTTGGAGATACGTAATATTCCTTACCTTTGCGGCGTTTTTCGTTTTGAGGATAGATTTTTATAACTACTTGTATGTCAATGATTAAGAAAGTTGGGGTTTTGACCTCCGGAGGTGATGCCCCAGGAATGAATGCAGCAATCCGCGCGGTGGTGCGTGCTGCCATCTATCACAACCTCGAAGTGGTTGGAATTCGTAAAGGATATAAAGGAATGATCGAAGGACTCTTTATCCCTTTGGTTTCCAAAGATGTAAGTAATATTATTCAGCGTGGCGGGACTATTCTGGGAACTGCCCGAAGCGAAGAGTTCCGCACAGAGGAAGGACGGCGGAAAGCTTATGGCAACCTGATCAGGGCCGGGATCAATGCCTGTATCGTGATCGGCGGGGACGGTAGTTTTCAGGGTGCCGGAATATTCAGCAATGAATATGATATCCCGTTTGTCGGGATACCGGGAACCATCGATAATGACCTGTTTGGAACCGATTACACCATCGGATATGATACAGCGCTTAATACGGTGGTGGAAGCCGTCGACCGCATCCGCGACACAGCCAGCGCCCATGACAGGATGTTCTTTATAGAGGTGATGGGACGCGGTGCCGGTTTTATCGCACTGCATTCGGGCATCGCCTGCGGCGCCGAAGCTATTCTGATACCCGAAGTGGATGGTCAGGAGGAAGCTTTGAATGAATATCTTAAAAGCCAGGGTAATAAATCGAGTAATATCATCCTCGTAGCCGAAGGAAATAATGTCGGCGGTGCCGAAGAAATTGCCAACCAAATCATGGTTAAATATCCGGAGTATGATATCAGGGTGAATGTTCTCGGACATATTCAGCGCGGCGGATCTCCTTCGGCATTCGACCGGTTCCTGGCCAGCCGGCTGGGAGTTGCGGCCGTTGATGCCCTCATCGACAACCAGCGCAGTATCATGGTGGGATTTGTTAACCACGATATCGTTCACGTACCGTTCAACAAAACCATCAACGCAAGCAAAAACCTGAATAAGATCCTGCTCGACGTAGCCGATATTCTGACCCACTAGCCCCCCAGACTGAAGCCTGGGGTTAGTCAAGAGTTCCTTCAAACTTTAGTACCTTGTCCCTTACTTGAGCCTTGAGCCTTGAGCCTTGAGCCTTGAGCCTTGAGCCTTTTATTACTATGCCCCGGGAAACATACGCTGACATCCTTCTTCCTCTCGCACTGCCGGAAACATTAACTTACCGTCTTCCGGAAGAGTTATATCCGGCTGCGAAACCCGGTCAGCGTGTGATGGTACATCTGGGTAAAAAGAAGATCCTGGCCGGACTGATCTGGCGGATCCATTTCACCCCGCCATTATTTGAAGCCCGCGATATCATCAGGATTATCGATGAAGCACCTATCCTCGACGATCGCCAATTTACCCTTTGGGAATGGATGGCAGGCTATTATCTCTGCACCCCAGGTGAAGTGATGAAAGCCGCCCTCCCCGCCTTCCTGAAAGTCGATAACCGCGATCCAAAACGTATCCGCAAAATCCAACCGATAACCGATAACCGACAACCCATAACGGCTGTGCCTCTCAGCCCCCCCCAGCAACAAATTCTGCAGGACATTAAAGCAGGATTTCCTATGACACCGGTACACCTGCTCCATGGAATCACATCGAGCGGTAAAACGGAAATCTATATCCACCTGATACAGGAACAGCTTGAGCAAAACCATCAGGTACTTTACCTGTTGCCGGAAATTGCCCTGACCACTCAAATCATCGTACGCCTGCAAAATGTTTTCGGCGACCGGGTACTGGTCTATCATTCCAGATTTACTCAGGTGCGGCGGCTGAAAGTTTGGAACCAGATCCTATCCGGACCAGATGGGCAGGGACAGCTTATTCTCGGGGTCCGCTCATCGGTTTTCCTTCCGTTCCGGGATCTCAGCCTGATAATCGTTGATGAAGAGCACGAACAATCGTACAAACAGCAGGATCCCGCCCCACGTTACAATGCCCGCGATGTGGCCATCATTCTCGGAAATATTCATAAATCCCCTGTTCTGATGGGTTCCGCAACCCCGTCGATAGAATCCTATCACCAGGCTCACACGGGCAAATACCATCTTCACGAACTGAATGAACGTTATGGTGGAATCGACAGGCCGGAGATTCTTTTGGCCGATTCACGCGATGCACGCAAACGGAAAAAAATGCAGGGGCCCTTCACCCCGCTAATGCTCAAAGCCATCAATGAAATTCTCGCCAGGAACGAACAGGCAATTCTCTTTCAGAACCGGCGTGGTTACAGTCCATATATTGAATGCCAGGAGTGCAAATGGATCCCTAAATGCCAGCATTGTGATGTCAGCCTTACCCTCCATCGGGCACAAGGCAAGCTCGAATGCCACTATTGCGGATATACGGAGAGAGTGCCAACCCGCTGCCCGTCGTGCTCATCAACCGGCCTTTCCACCCATGGCCTGGGCACTGAACGGATTGAAGAAGATCTGCAACTCCTGTTCCCCGATGCCCGGCTGGCCCGGCTGGATCTCGACAGCACCCGGTCGACCTCGGCATTCAGCCGAATACTCACGGATTTCGAATTGGGCAAAACAGATATACTGATAGGCACCCAGATGGTTTCCAAAGGTCTGGATTTCAGCAAAGTTAGCCTGGTTGGGATCATGGATGCCGACCAACTGCTCAATTACCCTGATTTCCGTTCGTACGAACGGAGTTTCCAGTTGATGACCCAGGTGAGCGGTCGGGCCGGACGCCGGGATACACAGGGAACGGTGGTTATCCAGTGCTCGGATCCCACCCATCCGGTCATTCAGCAGGTTCTGGAAAACAACCTCGCGGGGTTCTATCAGAATGAGTTAATGGAAAGGCAACAATTTGGCTATCCGCCATTTACACGCCTGATCAGGTTCAACATCAAACATACCGATATCAAAGTGGTGGCAGAAGCCGCTGCCGATCTGGCCTACGAGCTCAAGCAGACTCTTCCAGGCAAGGTGATGGGACCTCAAGCTCCAGTGATAAGCCGCATCCAGGGGAAACATATCCAGAATATCCTGATCAAACTGGAACGTAACCCCGAGCTGCTTGTCCGGAAAAAGGCCATAGCTTCGCTGATTAAAAAATTTATCGATAAAAAAACATACGGAAGCCTGGTAATTCAGGCCGATGTGGATCCTCTTTAATAGTTATCCTATGTACTGGAAAAACGGAAAACTGATCCCGCAGGAATTTCTCGAAGATCCCGATCCCACACTCGTACCCATGGTATATGAAGTGTTTCGGGTGTTAAAACACAAGCCGCTGTTCCTGGCTGAACATCTCGACAGGATGTTCCGTTCCATCGAACTGCTTGGATTCGACAAACCTTATTCGCTTAAACAGATGAAGAACCATCTGTTTGAATTGCTGGACACAGAGCCTGAAAGAATCGGGAATATCAAAATACGCCTGAGCTGGTGGCCTGAACCGATCCTTGAGATTGGATATATACCTCATCGCTATCCCACACCGCAGGAACAATCTGAAGGAGTGGTGGTTTCCACCTTTCATGCCATCCGGAATACCCCCAATATCAAACTATGGAACGCAGCCTTGCGAGCCCGTATCAACCAGGTTCTCAAAGACAATGGCGTTTTTGAAGTGCTGCTGGTCAATGACGACGGAAATATCACTGAAGGGGGCCGCACCAATCATTTCTACGTAAAAGATTCGGTGCTCTATACCGCTCCACTCGAATCGGTTTTGCCAGGAATTACCCGGCAAAAAGTGATCGATGCAGCTGAAATTCTGAATATTAAGCTCATTGAAAAATACTTGCACGAAAGCGAGGTTGGTTCGGTGGATGAGATGTTTACTTCTGGCACTTCGGCCGGCGTACAACCGATTGCCGTGGTGAACGGAATCCGCCTGCCGAAAAACAGACCGATCACAATGCGTTTGCAACAAGCATTAAATCTAATGGTTGAACAAAAATTGGGACCGAATAATTATGGATGGTAAATTATATACACAGGAAGATTTTGACCGGATTATCAATCGTGTTGGTACCGATAGCATCAAATGGGACGGTCGGGAAAGAGTGTTTGGCCAAGCTGATGTAATCCCGCTCTGGGTTGCTGATATGGATTTCGAAACACCGGAATTTATCCGGAAGCGCATTGCCCGGCGCCTGGAGCATCCGATCCTCGGTTATACTTACCGCGGCGAGGGCTTTGCAGGATCTTTTACCAGATGGGTCAGGCGGCGCCTGGATTGGACCGTTGATCCCGCCTGGATAACATTCATGCCCGGTGTGGTGCCGGCCGTTTCACTAGCCGTATTAACTTACACCCGACCTGACGATGAAGTGATTATCCAGCCCCCTGTTTACCACCCCTTCTATTTTTGTGTGGAGGGCCATGGCAGAAAACTGATCCTCAACCATCTGATTCATAAGAACGGAAGATTCACGTTCGATCTGGAGCTTTTAAAAAGTCAGATCACTCCCAAAACCCGGATGCTTGTTCTGTCGAGCCCGCACAACCCCGGTGGAACGGTGTGGACCCCGGAAGAACTCTCCGGTTTGGTTTCGGTGTGCAAGGATCATGATATTTGGATCGTTTCCGATGAGATCCATTCCGACCTGATTTTCAGTCCAAACCGTCATACTCCGATATTAAAAGTGGCTGAAGATTACCGGCACCGGATTTTGGTAGCCATGGCTCCCTCCAAGACTTTCAACCTGGCAGCCATGAGCACCTCGATTGTGGTGATCCCCGATCAGAAGGAGCGCAAGCATTACGAAGACCTCGTCCATACCCTGCACATCGGTATGGGAAATGTATTTGGAATTGAGGCCCTGCAGGCGGCTTATGAAGAAGGTGACCAGTGGCTGGATCAGTTGCTGATTTACCTCCTTCGCAACCGGCAATTTATTTATGATTTTCTCCGGTCGGAAATTCCGCGGGTGGAAATGATGGTTCCCGAGGCAACCTATATGACCTGGCTCGATTTCCGGAAACTAGGTGTGACCCCGGATGCCCTTAATAAGTTTATCATCGAAAAAGCCGGACTCGGCCTCAATAACGGTACTCAGTTCGGACCGGGGGGTGAAGGCTTTATGCGCCTGAATTTCGGCTGCCCGCGAAGCTTGTTGGAAAGGGCCATGCAACAGTTAAAGGATGCAATAAACACTTAAGACTTTTGTCCCCAAAAGGGTACTTCCAATTTAAAAGCGTTAAGTATCTCATGTAAATACAACTGTCAGTATTTCATTAAATTAGCAAATAGATACAAAGAAGGATGTCAGCTTACTTGGTGGCAAACTTTCATAAAGATCTCCAAACTGTTTTTATTGTAATAAATCGTAACAGAAATCTATTTCATCAATCTGCATTTTTTAAGCATCTCACAGAATAATAATAATCCATATCCGACCAACCTGGATAGAATTTTTTCTCCCCTTTGATTAAGGTAATATTCCAACTGTTCGGTGCATATGGATCTACCATTTTGTTGAATGACCAGAAATAGGATATGCTGTTAAGGCCTCTTCCAACGACCTTGGTTTGCTTCCCTTGGATAACACTCTCTGCATATCCGGCATACAATGCATTAAAATCGGTATTTTCACCTGGCAATAATTTATCTGCCTGATCCCAACCTCCGATGTATTGAACCAAGGTTTCCCATTCATTGCGCGAAGGAATATGCCAACCGGTTGGGCAGATGCCTTTGACCTCCCCATACCAATCTTCACGGGTCGCGTGATAGCCGCTGTATAGACCGCCCATAATGTTGCACCAGTTAACGGGATCCATATCGTAACGGTAGTTGCAGAATTTCTTGACTTCGTCCTTTAAGGAATCATAAGGAGCAAAATTCAGGTTCTGACTCATCCACCATTGGTTGCCGATCTTTACGGTGCCGTAATACTGCCCGTCTCGCTGATCGTAAATAAGGCCTGTTTCGTTAGTCCAGGGGGATACCTCGACAAACTGGGCCGCCGTATCCGACAACCCTTCCGGATCTCGTGCCTCCATGTACACCTTGTAAGTTCCGGCTTCAGGGTAATTATGGTAAATAGTCCGGTCTTTAGAATATTCGGTGTCCCATCTTTCATCCCCATTGAAATCCCATCTGACTTCCAATGTCGTCGGCAGCGATTCCTGGTCGAGAGTCGGCCAAGAATTGAAGAAGAACTGTGTCCTGATATTCCCTCGACGGCAGCCGATAACGAACTTCGGATTTGGCGGGAGGTTCTGATGATAAACCGTAATGGTTTTCTTGCAGTAATTGATCAGGCTGGCGGTATCCATAACCTTGAGCTCCAGGTCGTAGGTATACTCTCGGGCGAATGCGATTTTCTTGATAGGCTGGTTGGTCCATTCGCTCCAAACATAATCGGGCGGCAATTTCCATGAATATCGGAATACCACCTGGGGTGTTTCCGGATTGTTAGTTGTAGAAGCATCCAGCGTGAATTCGGTCGAGGTGGTACCATAATCCGGTGTCCAGGTGAAATCAGCAATGATCTTTGGATTTATATCGGTGACCCATACTATTCGCGTGGTGGTTTTTCTCATGTTTTGCGGGTCGGCTACCTGTAAAATCACCTCAAACTTTCCGGTGTCCTGATAATACATACCGATCAATGGCTTGGATCCTAAAGGGGTGTCCCAAGACCCATTACCCGTAAAGTCCCACATAAAGCGCAATTGACCGAGTGAATCCTCATCATCTTTTGAACCCGAGGCATCCAAAAGGAACCATGTTTTAAAGTTGCCCCGCTCAGGAGAAATCGTGAAGGCAGGATGAGGTGCTGAATATCCTTGTTCCACAGTTATTTTAACGGAAACAGTATCCGTCAGGCCATCCGAATTGATCACCTCCATGATCGGCTGATAGGTCCCCTTAGCATAATATCGGTGACTTACCACGGGTAACCGGGAATATTCGCCATCCCAGATGCCATCACGGTTCCAGTCCCAGCGATAATACAGTTTGCTGCTCACTCTGCCCGGATCGGTGAGACTGCCATCAAATTTAAAGGTGTCGATGGTAGCGCCGCGATCCGGGGTAATGTTCACAGTAGCCAGAGGTGGCATCGTTCCGTGATCCTTTGGATCGCAGGCGATTATCGTTATCAGGAGTACCGGCAACCACACGCGTGCGTTCATGTCTTTTTACTGAAAGTGAGTTTCAATAATCGTATTCTCCTGGTTGATGATGCTGAACTTGTTAAAATTGTGCTTCATGCCGAATTGCCCGCCTGGAAAACCGCCGTTCAGACAGGTGTCACCGGCACAGGAACAAGTGATAACCGCATCATAGTAATACTCATCCGGCAGAAAAAACAGGGTATACATCTCCTGGAAATCAGAAACATTCACTTTCTGGAAAAACTGCCCACGATAAAGAGAATCAACGGAATAGGCAAAACTTAGTGAAATCCGGTGAATGCTTGCCGGAGGAATTTTATATGCGGGCAGGATGAACTTGAATTCCAGGCTCCCATGATTGGCCGGAATAGCGGTCTCGTCAAGGCCATTGTCGACAATAACAGGATCGCAGGACACCAGCATGCTGTAGATAATAATCGTAATGATCTTAAACTTCTTCATGGCTAAAAGTCCTCATCGTATCGTAAAAACTTAAGCTGCCGGGTCTTTTCAGAACCGGCCAGGTAATTGATGGTCAGGTCGGAGAACCGGTTGTTATAGACACCGGTGAAGGTTCTGGAACTGAAGATCCCGGCGGCTCCATCAAGATTCGAATACTCATCCAGTCCGGTAAAGGAGGTGATTGCATTATTCCCGGAACGAGTAAAAACAGACAGTTCAGGACCGCCGGTAGTCATCAGCAGGTCGAACCCGATTATTTTTCTGCGCAGACCTGAATCCGGAGGGGAAAGATATGTTGTCAGGTCTTTGACAAATCCGGCGCCGTTCAGGTAATTAGTGAGTATTACATTTTCATTGTCACCGTAGATGAAGGGCTGGGGCATATCAACTTCGTGGAGGACCTGAAAGTTTTTATCCCCCTCCAGGAAGATAAACCGAATAACCGGCTGATAAACAGCAAATTTAACAGACTTGGTCCACCGGATCATATAACCCTGTTCTTCGAGGAAGGTAATTTCCCTTCCGGGCAA
>QYQM01000092.1 GCA_007280905.1 Porphyromonadaceae bacterium
ACCTCCCCCTGCCCCCTCCTTAGAAAGGAGGGGGTTGGCATTGCGCCAGACTTAGAGGAAATTTTGAATACGGTCTAATACTGATTGAATATCTGTGGTTATTTGTTGATTCATAAACCGAAGTACTTGGATATTATAGGTTTGGAGAAGTTCAGTTCTTGCCATATCATATCTGATTTTGTCCTCGTTTAAATGATGTAATCCGTCCAATTCGATTGCTATTCTTTTTGAACAGCAATAAAAATCCAGGATATAACCACCAACACTGTGTTGACGTTTGAACTTGCAATTTTTCAATTGCTTATTCCGTAATCTTTCCCATAAAAGTTTCTCCTCCGGAGTTTCATGAATCCTAAGGTCTCTTCGTTTGTCAGCCATTTTAGGCGAATTGTGAATTTTCATCCATTTCATAAGATTTGTTTAAGAATATAGATGCTAAAGTTTAGCATGAAAGGAAAAACATCTTTACTTTTCCGCTACTTCACCCATTATTAACAGGGCAAAGTTCGGTTACGTGGTTCAGATCATGGCTGGATATCAGGAGGGTAGTGCCTTTAACATCTTTCAATTTTGATTTGATCCACCCGGTATTGGCCCGGATCAGATCTAACAAAAGCCGGAAAAACGTGGTTTTACCCGCACCGTTGTTGCCAACGAGTCCAAAGCTCTCGTTTTGGCGGATCATCAGTTCGGGAATCGACAGAACCATGGTTCCACTATATATTTTGCTGAGATTCTTAACTTCTATCATGGTAATATGTTTAATTAGACGCAAATATGATATTCAAATGGACGCAAATATGATATTCAAATGGACGCAAATATGATATTCAAATGGACGCAAATATGCGTCCCTACATAATGTTTATTATTCTCTGAATCCTTTAGACATTGTATATCTGTACATCATGAATTGCCGGGTAACCACTCCGAGGAGGGTCTTGTTCAGCACCAGTCCGGTTAATCCAATTACTCCGATCAGGACATAACCCATCATGAATAGTTTGAAATAATTGAAGGGCAACAAAATCAGAACGGGCAAAAGAAACCCTGGAAGCATTGATAACCATTGTGATGCTCCCATTCCCTGGTAGTTGAAACTCGCGCTCCGGCTCAGATCCATTCGCTTAGTGCTGTAAGTTGAAACATAAAGCATGGCAAATGACAAAAAACCGATGTTGTATAAGAAGGCAGCTGTGTTGATCAGCAGGATATTTTTACCATACAATCCGTAAGGAATGGTCAGACATAACATATAGCAGTAATCGTGACGGTCAGAATATATTTGGCACGCAGATATTGTTTGAAATCAGTGTAATGGGCAAGAATGGTATCAAAATGGTTGCTTTCATAACTGAAGCAATTATTGAGGTATTGAATCATGATACCGCCCGTCATGAAAATTCCGATGAAAACCGGTAAACTACCTGACATTTTCATTTTCTCGTCGGAATAAAACATAAAGCCATAAAGAAGGAAAATTGGTGACATGTAAAACAACGACCGGGTGCGCTTGTGTCGCCATAAAAGCCTTATATCCAAAGATATTAACTGTCCGGTAAATCCGATGGACTTCAAATATCGCATTTCACCAAGCGAATCGGTCCTGGCTTTTTTCTTCAGATTGACCTCATCAGGATATAACCGTCCCTGTAAGAAGAAGTAATTCATGGAATATGTCAAGATCATGACAATCATCGGGATAATCACCAGGTAAGGTTTTTTGAGGATTCCTCCCATCAGTGATACTGAGATTCCGGAGAGGGAAAAGATATGAAAATGATCGAGGGCAAAAAGAGTTGCCAGTCCAAGTGCAAAAATACCAACCACCCAGGGTTTGTGGGCCAATTGCCTTTTTACATAGGTTGCGAGAAAGTTGTTGCTGAAAACCAGCAGGATCATCGCCAGAATCCAAACCCAGGCTATTGCCATGGAGTAGGCCGGGGCGATCACCTTCATTGCAAAGGGGATGAAAACCAGCCACGACAGGTAGTTCCCGATACTGAAAATAGATTTTGACGAAACATAATGGACGATAGCCGACTTACGGATGGGTAGTGCGAGATAAGTCTCGGGATTGAGAACCGGCAGGGATTGCATGAAGAACCGGATCAGAAATTCGATAGCGAAATAATAGAGAACGATCCCGTTGAACAGCATAATGGGATCCTCATCCGGAAAGATACTGGTCAGGATCTTGTCGATGAAAATCCCCAGCATAACCAGGTAGGCCAGCAAGATCATGAGGACCATCCCCATGATGATATTGAGCACAATTTGTTTCTGCCAGAAGCTGGAGCGCATGGTGGGATAAGAGTGGGAGTGAGTGTGGGTGCTGGTGTGAATCTAAACCATAAATTCGGAACCCGATTGACTTGGCACCTGCAAAAGTTGTATTTTTAGGCATGATACAAACTGATAACCGGAGTCATCGGGCAATTCTGCGGGAACTTGCCCATATAGCCATGACAGACAGGGGGCTTCTTCCCGATTTTTCACCGGAAGTGCTGAAGGAATTGGATGACATGCAGCCAGCTTCTATGGAACCCGGGTCCATTCGCGATCTCAGGAACCTGCTCTGGTGTTCAATTGATAATAATGATTCCCGAGATCTGGACCAGCTTACTGTGGCGGAATCCCTTTCTGATGGTTCGGTCAGGGTACTCGTGGCCATTGCCGATGTTGATGCTTTGGTTCATAAGCTATCCCCTATCGACGATCATGCCCGGCAAAACACCACCTCAGTTTATACAGCTGCCGAGATGTTTCCGATGCTGCCCGAAAAACTATCGACCGACCTTACCTCTCTGAATTACCAGTGTGACCGGTTGGCCCTGGTGGTTGAGATGGTTGTTGACAGAGATGGAGCACTGATAAAATCCGATGTATACCGGGCGACCGTGAGGAGTCAGGCTAAACTGGCTTACGACAGCGTTGGCGAATGGATTGAAGGCAATCAACCTATGCCGGGAGAAATTGGTCAGGTAGATGGGTTGGCTAATAACATTCAATTGCAGGATCGGATGACAAGACAAATGAAGCAGCTTAGGTATGCGCAAGGCGCACTGGATTTTGAAACCATAGAATCGATGCCGGTTTTTGACGGGGATATGATCCGTGAAATGAGAGAAGTTCAAAGAAACCGGGCAAGGGATATTATTGAGGAATTGATGATTAGCTCAAATAAAGTGACAGCCGGATACCTGGCATCTAAAAATTTTCCTTCCTTCCAGCGTGTGGTTAGAAAACCGAAACGATGGAGCCGGATCTGTGAGATTGCTGCTGATTATGGCTTTGATTTGCATGAAGAGCCGGATTCTAAAGCTTTGCAGGAATTTATGGCATCTGAAAAAAAGAGGGATCCCCAGAGCTTTCCGGATTTATCACTGAGCATAATCAAATTGTTAGGTCCGGGAGAATATGCCGTAGGATTGCCGGGTGAGAAACCTACCGGCCATTTCGGATTGGCCGTGCGGAACTACTCACATTCCACAGCTCCTAACCGCCGGTATCCCGACCTGGCCACGCACCGGTTGTTAAAGGCAGCTATGTCCGGAAATTCTCTGCCTTATTCACTTAAAGAGCTGGAGGCCCTGGCGTTGCATTGTACAGAAAAGGAAGATGATGCCAAAAAGGTCGAGCGCCAGGTATCAAAATCTGCTGCGGCGCTGGTTCTGGAATCCCGCATCGGGGATCGTTTCGATGCCATTGTTACCGGTGCTGCTGATAAGGGCACCTGGGTTCGCATCATGCATCCGCATATCGAAGGCAGAGTGGTTAGCGGCTTTCAGGGACTGGATGTTGGGCAGCATATCCGGGTGGAGCTGATTGACACGAATGTGGAGAGAGGGTATATAGATTTCAGGAGAGTGTAGAGTCCCGCAGTATCTTGCCATACGACCCCAAACCAAATAACTTGGAAAACATTTACCTATTAAGCTTTTCCGGTCCTTGATCCACCTCACCCCCGGCCCCTCTCCCGCGCTCGCTCCGCTACCGCTCCACTCACGGGAGAGGGGAGCGATCTCCGACTCAGCATTTGTTACACTATTCAATCCCTTATGATTCCTCTGGCCAAAGGCGGAAATCCGCCAAATGAGTATGCTTCAGCGGGCCTTTACCCGAGGATGGAAGACTTTGAAGAATTTTTAAAATATCCGTAAGCACCCTATCGAGATCAAGAAGAACTTCGTCGTTTTTGAATCTTAGAACGGTAAACCCGTGCTCTTCCAATTCATCATCACGCTGTCTATCCAAACCTTGCCTTATGGACTCATTGTGATAGGGCCCATCAATCTCAATGCATAGTCTTTTATCGGTGCAATAAAAATCAACAATGATTTCATTTAGAATCTGTTGCCTTCGAATTTTATAGCCACCCAACTTTCTGTTTCTGACATGATCCCAAAGTGTTTTCTCAGCTTTGGTTAGGGTTCTTCGTAACTCCCGGGCTTTGCTGATGCGACGGGGACCATCATAATAAATGTATACCATCTCATAAGTTTTTACTTATAGATGCAATTTCCAGTTATGAATGGAAATATGCCTCAATCTTTTCGCCCGAAGCTGACTCCCCTCTCCCGTGAGTGGAGCGGTAGCGGAGCGAGCGCGGGAGAGGGGCCGGGGGTGAGGTGGATCGCGGTCAGGAGAAGGGCCTGGGGTGAGGTGGATCGAAAGGAAGGCAAGTGTATAGGCTTCATCAGTTTGGTATAAATAGCTCTAAATTTGACAACTTGTAAGTCATTGAACATGAGATCATTTAAAAGAGGTTACATTAGAGACGCATAATTGCGTCTCATCACGTAGTCCCATTGCGACTGAGAAGCTTGATGTAGAACGAAAGCCTGGTAAGTTTCCTTCTCTCGCCGAGATCATCAATCATCCGGATCAGTGAGTGCTGCAGGTCGGGATGAGCAACGACTTTGTTCATCACCCAATTGAACAGCTTCGGGTAGTTGATCAGCCGTTGGATCCAGGCAGAAAGCCTGAGTTCTTTCCAAAGTTTTTTATAAACAAACCGGTCATATTTTTTATTGAAGGCAGCATCGAAGCGGTTGGCGGCAAGCGCGTTTTCGATATGTTCTGCTGCAGCAAACCCCGACCACATGGCATTACCCACCCCTTCGCCCGTAAAAGGATCAATAAGGAACCCGGCATCACCGGTTAATAAAACCCGGTTTCCTGAAAGTTTGACCTTTTTTGATCCTAAAGGCAGGTCCCGGGCTGCAATGCCGGATACCGGATGTGCATGCTTAAATCGTTCAGCCAGATGCGGCTTGTGGATCAGAGCCTGTTCCACCACCAGTTTCAGCGACAATTTCCGCTTTTTTAAAATATCAGTCCGGATACCTGCACCCACATTTGCTCTGCCATCCGGCAGTGGAAAAACCCACATATAACCCGGTAAAAATTCATTCAGGAAATAAAAATCAACAAAATTGCCTTCGTGAAACCCCGTTATACCTTCATAATACTGGCGGATCCCGGTGGCCTGTCGTTTGTAATCTTTTTTCCCCGGGATGACTAATCTGGCCAGTTTGCTTCCGGAGCCAGTGGCAATCACGCACATACTGGCAGTATAGCAAAGCTTGCCGGTAATATCGCTGAGGACAACCCCATGTTCGCCATATTCAAAATTGGCAATCGTAACTCCCTGAATCACTTCGATCAGCGGGTTCTTCCCGGCTTCCTCCATCAGTAGGCGGTCGAAATCGATTCGCCTGATCACATATCCGGGCGGCTCGTTGGGATATTTTGCATTCCGGTAGGGGAGAGCCACCGATTTCATGTTCGGGGCAAAGAACCGAACTCCATGCGACGGCAGTTGATCAGGCAACGACTGAAGCTTCCTGAGCAGCTCGGGATTAATCCTGCGCACCATCGATACTACCCAGCCGCTCAATCCGTCACCGCAGATCTTATCCCGCGGAAAGGTTTCCTTCTCAATCAGGGTCGACCGGATTCCTTTCTTTGCCAGAAATAATGCCGTGGATATTCCTGCGGGTCCGGCACCGACGATGATAACCGCCGACCGCTGCGGGTCTAGTACTCTTTCCATGCTTTTATGGAAATGTCTTCCAGATCCAGCTTGCAGAATGCCGTGATAAATGCCGCGGCGAGGCGGGCATTGGTAATCAGGGGTATATTAAAGTCGATGGAATTGCGGCGGATGGTGTAATCATTCTTTAACTCCCCCTGCGTGAGGTTCTTGGGAATATTGATCACCAGATCGATCAGTCCGTTACGGATATATTCCGTGACATTGGGATTAATCTTTTCATCCGGCCAATGCAGGATCGTGGCAGGAATACCGTTCCCGCGGAGGAAATCTCCTGTTCCCGGGGTTGCGAATATCTCATACCCATGGTTATCAAGCAGATGGCAGGCTTCAAGAAGATGAACCTTATCCTTGATAGGTCCGGTGGATAACAGAATGTTCTTTTTAGGAATCTGGTAGCCAACAGAGAGCATCGATTTCAGAATGGCATCGTAATAGTCTTCTCCGATGCAGCCAACTTCGCCCGTCGACGACATGTCCACACCCAAAACAGGGTCGGCTTTTTGCAGCCGGGAGAATGAGAATTGCGATGCTTTTACCCCGATATAGTCGAGGTCAAAAATCGATTTTTTCGGTTTCTCAACCGGCTTACCCAGCATTACCCGGGTGGCTAATTCAATCAAGTTGGTTTTGAGAACTTTGGATACAAACGGCAGGGAGCGCGATGCTCTCAGGTTGCATTCAATTACCTTGATATCATTGTCTTTGGCCAGGAACTGGATATTGAACGGACCGGTAATATTAAGTTCCTTAGCCACCTGTCTGGAGATCTTTTTTATTCTCCGGACGGTTTCGAAATAGAGTTTTTGGGGAGGGAAAATCATGGTGGCATCGCCCGAGTGAACTCCTGCGAATTCAACGTGTTCACTGATGGCGTATGCTATCAGTTCACCTTTACTGGCAACGGCGTCAATTTCAATTTCTTTGGCCTGTTCAATAAAATCGGTAACCACTACAGGATGTTGCCTGGATACCCGCACCGCCAGTCTTAAATAATTATCGAGCTCTTCTTTATTGGATACCACGTTCATGGCAGCTCCTGATAGCACGTATGACGGCCTGATGAGAACCGGGAACCCGATACGGTCAGTAAAGTTGTGTATCTCCTCAATGCTGGTGAGTTCCTGCCATTCGGGCTGGTCGATTTCGAGAGTATCGAGCATCATCGAAAATTTATGCCGGTCCTCGGCCCGGTCGATCGAAACCGGCGACGTTCCGATAATGGGAACGGATTGCGCGTATAGCCTGAGAGCCAGGTTATTCGGGATCTGTCCGCCCATGGAAACAACAACCCCCAGTGGCTGTTCAAGATCCAGAATATCCATCACCCGCTCAAATGACAATTCATCAAAGTAGAGCCTGTCGCTCATGTCATAATCGGTGGATACCGTTTCGGGATTGTAATTGATCATGATACCAAGGTATCCTTCCTTCCTGATGGTTTGAAGGGCATTTACGCTGCACCAGTCAAATTCAACCGAACTTCCGATCCGGTAAGCTCCTGATCCCAATACGATTATCGATTCTTTATCGTGCTGAAAAACAACATCATGGGAAATGGATGAATAGGTTAGGTACAAATAGTTGGTTTGGGCCGGATACTCGGCTGCCAGGGTGTCGATCTGACGGACATAGGGTACAATGCCGGCTTCCTTTCGAAATTTCCTGACTTTCAGCATATCTTCTTCGATCTTCTCAACAGGGCTTTTTAAAATCAGCCGGGTGATCTGGAAATCCGAGAAACCTCTGATTTTGGCTTCTTTGATCAGCCGAATGTCAGTGGTTTCAAGTGAATGATTTTCTTCGAGCATGTTCTTCAGGCGGACAATATTCCGTAGTTTGACCAGGAACCACAAATCAATACCGGTCATTTCGTGAATATCTTCAACCCTCATACCCCGTTCGAGAGCTTGGGCTATCACGAAAATCCGCACATCGGTCGGAGTCCGGAGTTCGTTATCCAGACTATCAAACTGCAGTCCGCGGTTTCCGACAAAGCCATGCATGCCCTGACCGATCATCCGGAGGCCTTTCTGAATGGCCTCTTCGAAGGTCCGGCCAATCGCCATCACTTCTCCGACACTCTTCATGCTCGACCCGATCTCGTGCGACACGCCCTCGAATTTATCCAGGTCCCAGCGCGGAATTTTAACAACGATATAATCCAGAGCTGGTTCGAAACAAGCAGTGGTGGTGAGGGTTACACTATTTTTAAGTTCATGCAGCCCATGGCCCAGTCCCAGCTTGGCTGCCACAAATGCCAGGGGATAGCCGGTTGCCTTGGAAGCCAGTGCGGAGGAGCGGCTTAGCCTGGCATTGACTTCAATCACGCGGTAATCCTCAGAGTTCGGATCCAGGGCGTATTGCACATTGCATTCGCCGACAATTTGGATATGCCTGATGATTTTTATCGATAAAGCTCTGAGCTTGTGATACTCGGTATTGGTGAGGGTTTGAGACGGAGCTACCACAATACTTTCACCGGTATGGATACCCAGCGGATCGAAGTTCTCCATATTACAAACCGTGATACAGTTGTCGAACCGGTCGCGGACTACTTCATATTCAACTTCTTTCCAACCCTTGAGAGATTTTTCGACCAAAATCTGCGGGGCCATCGTCAATGATTTGGCAGCCAGTTTTTCCAGGTCATCACGATTGTCGCAGAACCCGCTGCCCAAACCACCCAAAGCGTACGCTGAACGAATGATAACCGGATAACCCAGTTTATCGGCCGCACGGTATGCATCTTCCATGTTACTGACCGCTTGGCTCTGAATAGTTTTAACATCAATTTCATCCAGACGCTGAACAAACAATTCACGGTCTTCGGTATCAATGATGGCCTTCACCTGGGTACCGAGAACTTCAACGCCATATTTTTCGAGAACCCCGGATTTGTACAAGGCTACTCCGCAATTGAGTGCCGTTTGTCCTCCGAATGCGAGCAAAATTCCTTCGGGCCGTTCTTTGCTGATTACTTTTTCCACAAAGTAGGGGGTAACCGGCAGAAAATAGATCTGATCGGCAATCCCTTCTGATGTTTGGACAGTGGCAATATTCGGATTAACCAATATGGTGTAGATACCCTCTTCGCGTAATGCCTTCAGTGCCTGTGATCCCGAGTAATCAAATTCACCCGCTTCGCCGATTTTCAGTGCACCTGAACCGAGAACGAGGATTTTACTGTACTGCCTGGAAGTTTTTAGCACCATGGTTCAATTCTTAAAGTTTTTTATTTTTTCGATGAACTCATCAAACAGAAACTCCGTGTCGGTTGGGCCGCTGCTGGCTTCGGGATGGAATTGGGAGGAGAAGAAAGGCTTGGTTTTGTGCCTGATTCCTTCGTTGGTTTGGTCATTGAGATTCCTGAACAAAGGTTCCCATCCGTCAGGCAGGGTGGTATCATCCAGAGCAAATCCATGATTCTGGGAAGTGATGTAAGCCTTGTTGGTCCCAAGCTGAAGAACAGGCTGGTTGTGGCTGCGGTGGCCATATTTCAGTTTGTAGGTATCCCCGCCTGCCGCGAGTCCCATCAGCTGGTTGCCCAGGCAAATACCGAAAACCGGTTTGTCCCCGGAGATCGCTTTGCGAATATGGGCGATGGTTTGCTGACACTGTTTCGGATCTCCCGGACCATTGGAAATAAAGAGCCCGTCATATTCAACCGATTGTATATCAGTATTCCAGGGAACCCTGACCACCTCCGTGTCCCTCCTGAGCAAACACCTGATAATGTTGTTTTTAACCCCGCAATCAATCAGCAGGATTTTATATTTCCCGTGACCATACCGGATGATCTCTTTTGTGCTGACCTGGTCAACCAGATTGATGAGATTAGGATTTACGAACGGGATATCCTCATCGAAAACGATTTTACCCAGCATGGCGCCCTCTTCGCGGAGATGTTTGGTGAGTGTCCGGGTATCTATACCATAAATGCCAGGGATTTTGAATTCCTGAAGCCAGTCGGCTAAACTCTGATCGGCATTCCAGTGATTGAAATCAAAGGAATAGTCGGAGATGATGAGTCCGCTGATGTGGATGTTTTCGGATTCAAAAAACTTCAGCATACCGTGTTCACGCTGCTTTCCGGGAACGCCGTAATTTCCGATGAGAGGGTAGGTGAGTACCAGAATTTGTCCGCGATAGGAGGCATCGGTGATGCTTTCAGGGTAACCGGCCATGGCGGTATTAAAAACCACCTCACCGGCCATAGGGGTTTCGGAGCCGAACGACCAGCCGTTCCATTCCGTGCCGTCTTCCAGTATGAGTTTAACCGGTCTGCTTGCCGGATGGAGTATATGTGCTTGGTTCATTAGATGGAATTTCGTCGGAATACCAGGTTTTTGCTTTTTCTCTCAGGTTATAGTTGGAACTCATGGTTTCCCCATAGGCTCCGGCCGACCGGATTGCAATCAGATCGCCCCGCCGGGTTTCGGGTAAATTTACTGCTTTACCGAAACAATCCGAAGATTCGCAGATCGGACCTACTACATCATATAGAGTACCAGCTGCTGAGGAGGTTAGGTTCTCAATCAAATGAAAGGCCTGATAAAGGGCAGGACGGATCAGTTCGGTCATACCTGCATCCAGGATGGCGAACCGGGTCTTTACCCCCTCCTTAATGTACAATACCCTGGATATGAGACTTCCGGATTGTGCTACCAATGCTCTTCCGGGTTCAAAATGGACCTCTTGTCCCGGCTGCAGATCGAGGTGCCTTTTAAAAATATCGAAATAGGCTTTAAAATCAGGATCTTCGCTGTCGGGATTCGAGTAATCAATGCCCAATCCCCCGCCAACATTGATTATCTGCGGGGTCAGGTTATTGCAGGCAAACCAGGCCTGGATTTCATTAATACGGGTGCATAAGCCTTTGAAAACATCGAAATTGGTGATCTGCGATCCGATATGGAAATGCAATCCTTTCCATTCGAGGTTCCCGGCCATGCCGAGAAACCGGATCACTTTATCCCAGTCCCAGGGGTTGATGCCGAATTTGTTCTCTTCGATACCTGTGGTAATATAATGATGTGTTCGGGCATCTACATGCGGGTTGATCCGGAGGGCCACAGGGGCTTTTACTCCCTTGCGGGCCGCGATTTCATTGAGCACTTCCAACTCCTGGATCGATTCGGAATTGAAACAGGAAATACCCTGGTCCAATCCGAATTCAATTTCCCAATCGGCTTTCCCAACGCCGGCGAATACGATATCGGATGGTTTGAAGCCGGTCTCTAAAGCCCGGCGAACCTCGTAACCGCTTACACAATCGGCCCCGAATCCGTAAGCACTGATCCGCCGCAGGATGGGGATATTGGCATTGGCTTTTAACGCGTAATGAATCCGGAAACTATTTTGCCGGCCAAGCTTTGCCACCTCATCCAGCGTTTTATCGAGGCGATCTACATCGTAATAATAAAATGGGGTTTCAAGCTGCTGAAACTGATCCACGGGGAATTTGGTTTTCATCATGCTTGAAAAAGATGATTGCTGAGGGCGTTAAGAGCCTCAATTTTATCTGAACTTTTAATGAGCAGCGAGATATTATTATTGCTCGATCCGTATGAGATCATCCTGATGGGTATGTGCCTGAGTGCTTCCAAAGCCCGAACGGCCATGCCCCGGCTTTCGCCGATCATATCGCCAACCACGCAGATAATAGTCTGATCGGGAACTACTTCAACAATCCCGTAATTTTCCAGGTCACTGACGATCTCGTTCAAATGGTCAATCTGATCGATGGTCATGGAAACCGATACTTCAGAAGTCGCGATCATGTCGATTGAGGTGCGGTGGCTTTCAAAAATTTCAAATACTTTCCGCAGAAATCCAAAAGCCAGCAGCATCCGGTCAGATTTAATTCTGATCGCGACAATCCCGTCTTTGGCCGCAACAGCCTTAATTCCGGCTCCGGTTATTTTGCCGGTAATCAGGGTGCCCGGAGAATCAGGATTCATTGTATTTTTCAACCTCACCGGGATGTTTTTATCCTGTGCAGGACGTATACTGGTGGGATGCAGGATTTTAGCGCCAAAATAGGCCAGTTCTGCCGCCTCATTAAAGGAAAGCTCATCAATCCGGGTGGTATTTTTTACATACCTCGGATCATTATTATGAAATCCGTCAATATCCGTCCAGATCTGAATCTCTTCCGCCTCAATAGCAGCACCGATAATCGAAGCTGTATAATCCGATCCTCCCCGTTTGAGGTTATCAATCTCACCAAATGCATTCCGGCAGATAAATCCTTGGGTAATAAACAGATTGATACCCGGATGCAGCGCAATCTCACGATTCAGGTTTTCCCGGATGTAATAATTATCCGGCTCCTGGTCCTTGTCGATACGCATGAAATTCAGTGCCGGCAGCAATGCGTTTGAAATGCCGGTTTCCTGCAGGTGATAGGCCATTAATGCTGCAGAAATCATTTCTCCTTTCGCCAGAACGGTTTTTTCTTCATGCTGCGTGAAAACATCACGGTTGAATTCATCGAGATTGTCAAAATGGGAATCAATCATCTGCCGGCCATGATTCTTGTATTCTTCGGTACTGAAAAGTTCCTCTGCAACGCGGTAGTATTTCTTCCGCATGGATTCAAGGAATACTTTTGCCTTGGAATGATCCTTTTTGTATAAATATTCAGAGTAGGTAACCAAATCATTTGTGGTACCCGCCATGGCCGACAGTACTACTATCTTGGGCGTTGAATCTGATATTAATCGACCTACTTCCTCGATTCGTTGGGGGTTTTCAACGGAGGTGCCCCCGAATTTCATGACTCTCATTTTGGTCATTGTTTAATATTTTAATGGGAATCAGCTGTGAACAGCAGCAAACCGGGGCACAAAGATAGCTAAAAAACTTAAATTTGCCCCTTGGATTATTTTGAGCCATGCTGAAAAGACTGCTGCCACTTATTTTAATTATTGTGATTGCGGTATCCGCTTGTATCCTCCTTTTCTGCCATCGGGACAAGGAAGTCAGCACCTGGCAGAGTCCGGCTATCACTGTGGTGCCTGATGATGCCGTATGGATCATTGAATCCCGGTCGGTGCCGGAATTGCTGAAGGCACTGATCCAATCTGATCCGCTGTTTCCGTCGCTTGAGCAGATCGGAAACATCCAACCACTTTTGCGGGCTTTCCGGAAAATCGATAGCCTGATCACCAGCAATTCCCGGTTTACGGAACTTTACGCTCGTAGTCCGGTTGTGGTATCGCTTCACCAAACCGGAAAAAACCAATATCAATTTCTGCTGATACTTGAAACCCAGGGTACACCCGGTGCGGCCGGAGCAGGAGACCTGTTTTCTGAATTATGCGGCCATCCCGGACAATGGTCGCAAAGGTTTTATGACGGCCAGCAAATCAACCGGATCACCTTTGGGGTAGATGCTCTGATTCAGGGAGTTTCATTGGCCGAGAACAAGAAATATCTGGTGCTCAGTCCCTCTCCGGTACTTTTGGAGAATGCGGTCAGGCAAATGAACCAGGAAAGCGGTTTATACAATAGCCCCGCTTTCAGTAAATTGTCGCGTACAACCGGAAAAAGTGCCCTGGCCAATATCTATATCAATTTGAAGGTTTTTCCCACCTGGCTGAGCGGATGGATGAATCCTTCGGTGAAGCGGAAAATGGAAATGTTTACCCGATATGGTGATTGGGCTTCTCTCGACCTTACGATCCGGAATGATGCCATCTGGCTGAATGGGTTTGCGCTTGAGGGTGATACCCTGAATTCCTATCTGAACCTGTTCAAAAACCAGGAGCCCCGCAAGCTGCAGGCAGAGCAGTACCTGCCTTCCACCACAGCCGCCTATTTTACACTTGGTGTGGAAAAGCCGGCTCAGTACCTGAAGGGCCTCTCGGATTACCTTGGCGGCGGGGAATCGGGTCGTAAGAGGCAACATATTATTGATAAGGCTGTTGCAATTACAAGGGAAGATGTTGTTAAGGTCTGGACGGATCTTGGCTTCAGAGAACTGACTATCGGTTACCTGTGCGGAGTGGCTGATGAAACCGTAAGGCCCTTCGCCATGATTGAAGTGAAGAACAGTAACCAGGCGACCGAAAAATTGGTCGGCCGGCCCAATCTTGCCCTGAAGAAAATGGTCGGGGTGGATAATCAGCATGAGTTGGCCATGTATTCAATGCCTTTCGAAGGCCTGCCTGAAATACTCGGAGGAAGTTTCTTCTCTGCCGTATCAGGAAAATATTTCACGTCTATCGGCAATGTTTTGGTTCTGGCTGATGATATTCAAACCCTGGAGGAAGTTCTGCATAAATATTCACTGAATAAAACCCTGGCAAATGATGCGATTTACCTGTCGCTGGCCGGCTTGATATCAACCCGGTCGAATGTTACCTTTTTCGCAATTCCATATAAAGCAAGGCCTTTGCTGCAGGGAATCCTGAACCCAAAAGCAATTGCTGCCTTCTTTACCATCGATCAGTTTTTATTAGAAACCGGTGCCGTTGGCCTTCAGTTTCATTCAACCAACGGCATGTCACTTCACAATTTCTTCGCTTCATTTGCCGAGATCGATTATACCAAGCCCCAAACTATCTGGGAATCAAAACTTGATGCCAAGGTGTTTACCAAACCCGTTATCGTTACGAATCACATTACACAGGATCAGGAAATCATTGTCCAGGACGAAGCCGCTACCCTTTATCTGATGAATTCTTCGGGCCGGATCCTGTGGAAGAAAAATATCGGTGAACGGATCAATTCCGAAATTTTCCAGGTTGATGTGATGAAAAACGGTCGATTGCAGTACTTGTTTTCGACTGATCATGCAATTCATCTGCTCGACAGGAACGGGGCATATCTGCCAAAATACCCGTTGAAACTGAAACTTCCTGCCACCAACGGCATGGCTTTGATCGATTTTGACCGCAGCCGGGATTACCGGATACTGATCGCCTGTTCAGATAATAAAATCTATGGGTTTGATAAGAACGGCAACACTCTGAAGGGATGGAACTTTGGACCGGCATCAGGACCGATAACCCAACCGGTGCAGTGTTTTAAAATCCAAAACAAGGATTACCTCGTTTTTACCGATCCGGTGAAAGTGTATATTCTCGACCGGAAAGGATCGGTAAAAGTGAATCCGGAAATGGATTTTGCCGTTTCATCGAATAACCGGATCGTTTTTGAAGCCATGGCATCAGGGAAAGGATCGCGGTTTTTAATGACTGATATCGATGGTACCGTTTACACGATTTTATTGGATGGAACGGTTGAATCGAAGAAATTTGAGAAATTCAGTCCTGACCACTATTTTAGCGTGGAAGATGTTAATAAGGATGGGTTGAGTGAATATGTTTTCATCGACCGCAACAAGATTGATGTTTTCAGTCAGTCGGGCGAAAAGCTGAACTCGCGCAAATTCGACGGAAATGTTACCAGTTCTCCGGGTTTCTATAATGGTTTTCCTTTGTATGGGCAAACACCCTTCACAATCGGTAAACTCGAGAAAACATCCGGTTATCGAAACCTCCTGGTGGGTAGCGATGAAGCTTATCTTTACAACTATGCAATCAAATAGTATATGATCAGAATATTTTTTGTCATTTTATTGATTTACCTGATATTCCGGTTTATCCGCAATATCACGGTTTTTACGATGAGATCACGATCGGTTCCGAAAGATGACATTGAAGAGCCTCCTCCGGTACCTAAACAGACCAAAATGATCGAGAAGGATGAAGGCGAGTATGTGGATTATGAGGAACTCAAAGATTGATGTGCTGATTTGTTGATGTGCCGATGTGCTGATCAAAGACAAACTTTTCAGCAACTTGGTTGTTAAGCTATCAGGTTTAAGATCATGGATAAAGTACTGGATTTTGGCAAGGAGTTTTATTTCCTGGTGAGTGAAATGGCGCCTTATTTGCTGTTTGGCTTTTTGTTTGCCGGATTGCTGAAGGCATTTTTTCCGACTGACGGGATCGTACGCTTCATGGGTAAGAATAATTTCAGATCGGTGTGGAATGCAGCACTTCTCGGAGTGCCATTGCCACTCTGCTCATGCGGGGTGATTCCAACTGCTGTTTCGTTTTACCGCAGCGGGGCTACCAAAGGAGCAACAACCTCCTTCCTGATATCGACTCCTCAGACCGGCGTGGATTCCATGCTGGCAACCTATTCCCTTCTGGGACTGCCATTTGCAATCATCCGTCCGATTGTTGCCCTGGTCACCGGCCTTGTCGGAGGTGTAGCCAGCCATACCTTTGATAAAGACCAGCTTAGTCCTGCCGACAAGGATCCCGACAGAGGCGTTATCAAGGAGAAATCAACTTTCATGCAGCGGATGAAGACAGTTGTGCGATATGGTTTTGGAGAATTGGTGGAGGACATCGTCAAATGGTTGTTGATCGGATTGATAGCAGCAGCATTGCTCTCTATGCTCATCCCTGATTCATTTTTCAGCCGGTACATCGGCAATCCATGGATTGAAATGCTGGTGGTTCTGGCTGCTTCCGTACCACTATATATCTGTGCAACAGGATCTATTCCCCTTGCAGCGGTTTTGCTGATGAAGGGGATCTCACCCGGTGCAGCCCTGGTTTTCCTGATGGCCGGTCCGGCAACCAATGTAGCAACCATGATGGTTATCAGCAATACGATGGGGAAGAAAGCTTTTTTCATATACCTGGCTGCTATCGTGGGCGGCGCACTGTTTTTCGGAACTGTGGTTAATGAACTTTTGCCGGCATCCTGGTTCGGTATGAGCCACATGGAAAGCCATGAACACCTGATGGGCGGAACCTGGGTCAATGCATTATCCACCCTATTTCTGTTTGGATTAATTTTGGTGGCAATCTGGAATAAATGGTTGAAAAAATTATTATTACTCAATAAATCAATAACGATGGAACAAGTAAAAAATCCCTATTTCACTACAATTTCCGTTGAAGGGATGACCTGCAATCACTGCAGGACAACCGTCGAGAATAACATCTCGGCCATCAAAGGTGTTGAAGAAGTTACTGTCGATCTTCAATCAGGAAAAGTTAAAATTGGCGGCAATGATGTCAACATCGATAAGATAGCCGCCCGGGTTAAAGAACTGGGGTACCAGTATAAAGGAACGATTAGCCGATAAGCAGTTATGAGTTGTGATTGTTATGGTTGTTATGATTGTTATGGGTTGTGGGTTATAGATTAGCAAAACCCACCACAACAATCACAACCACCACAACCACCACAACAATCACAACCACCACAACCACCACAACAATCATAACAATCACAACTTCAACTTCAACCTATGAACCCGATATTAAACTTTCTCCAACTCCTTGAACAGAACAACAACCGCGATTGGTTCAATGCCCATAAAGCTGATTATCAAAATGCGAGAAATTTATTTGAGCAGGTTCTCGGGCAGATCATTTTGAAT
>QYQM01000105.1 GCA_007280905.1 Porphyromonadaceae bacterium
ACCTGATTGAAGAAGGAGGCCTGAAATGAAGAAACCATTATGGATACTGCTGATCGCTTCTCTGATTGCCGGATGCTATTATGACAATGAAGAACGGTTGTATCCTAAACTTGATCAGGCCTGCGATACAGTTGGGGTGGCATTTGCCAAAACCATTCTTCCGATTCTGCAAACCAATTGCTACGGCTGCCACAGCACCACCGAAAATGCTAACTCCGGCGGCAGTAATAACCTCGAAGATTTTACAATATTGAAGCAATTAGTCGATCCTGGTAAATTCTACGGTTCAATTGTACAAGATCCTTCCGGCAAGCCGATGCCAAAAGGCGGAGTCAAACTCGATACCTGCGCCATCACGAAAATCAAAATCTGGATCGACCACGGAGCCCTCAATAACTAATCCCCACCTGATATCAGTCATCAACCTGCAACTGACAACCCATAACCGACAACTGATAACTGATTACTCACTAATGAAACCACGAAACTTACTCTTCCTCATCTTTATGCTGGTGGGAACAAGTATAAAGGCTCAAAACCTGAACGACCTCCTTGCAGAAGAATCCACTGATGGCCCGCAACCGGTGGAGGCCCTGTTTAAAGCTACCCGTGTTATTAACGGCCACTCCGTGAGACAACTCAAAAAGGGAGAGCTTGATTACCGGATCTCACACCGCTTCGGGCGCGTGAATTCCGGAGCCTACGAGTTTTTCGGACTCGATCAGTCGAATGTCCACTTCAGTCTCGAATATGGATTGCTCGATCGCCTCATGGTGGGCATCGGGCGAGGAACCTACGAGAAAACCATAGATGCATTTGTCAGGTATAATATTGCCAATCAGCAAAGAGGGAAAGGTGCCTTTCCGTTGACCATCAGCTATCTTTCAACTATTGAAGCAATCGGTTTGAAATGGAGCGATCCTTCACGCACCAATTATTTTTCCTCACGGTTCAGCTTTATGCAGCAATTACTTATCGCACGGAAGTTTTCAAAAATGACGATCCAGCTGATGCCTACCTTCGTTCACCGGAATCTGGTGCCCACTGAAATGGATCAGAATGATCTTCTTGCGATAGGAGTTGCAGGCAGATATAAACTGGCCAACCGCCTCGCCCTGACTGGTGAATACTATTACGTGGTTAGGCCTATCCCGCAGCGGACAACACAGAAAATGTATAATCCGCTCTCATTTGGATTCGATATCGAAACCGGCGGACATGTGTTCCAGATCATGCTGACCAATTCGCAGGGAATGCGCGAAGGTGGCTTTATTGGCAAAACCACCGGCTCCTGGATGAAGGGCGATATTCATCTCGGATTTAACATTTCCAGGGTTTTCACGTTAAATTCTAAAAAGAAATAATGAAAAACAAAATTGTCTGGCTGACATTATGTCTGGCTTCTTTTCTGACAGCAACAGCTCAAAACCGGTACTTTACCAAAACCGGTCATATCGGTTTTTACTCCCATACCTCTATCGAGGATATCAATGCAATAAACGATCAGGTTACCAGTTTTTTCGATATAGCAACCGGAGAAATGGTTTTTTCTGTCCTCGGCCGGTCTTTTCAATTTGCCAAACCCCTGATGCAGGAACATTTCAATGAAAACTACATGGAATCGGAGAAATTTCCTAAAGCTTCATTCGAAGGGAAAATAGCCGACCTGAAAACATGTGATTTTACAAACTCCGGGAAATACCCGGTGAAAGTTGCCGGCAAATTAACGATTCACGGTGTGACAAAGGATATCGAAGCTGCTGGTAATCTCACCATCGACAAGGATAAAATTACCGGAGAGTCGGTTTTTCCAATCAATCCTGAGGATTATGGTATCAGAATCCCAAGTGTTGTGAGACAAAATATTGCTGAATCAATGAAAGTTACCGTTCAGATGAACTATCAGCTTTACACTGCCAAAAAGTAAACCGTCATGAAAAAAAAGTTATGGCGACTATTCGGGATCGGAGTTTTTTTAGCCCTGGTTGCTGCCGGCTTTGTTTATTGGTATGGATTCTTGCGTAAGGAAAAACCTATCGAAAGGATGAAACCTGATTTCGAACTTACCGCCGATTCACTCTTTTCTATTTTCAATGCTAATGAAAAAGCAGCAACTGAAAAGTTCGGCGGTAAAACATTGCTCCTGAAATCCAATGTGGTATCAGTGGAAAAGGATGAGAATGGCAATGTAACACTGACTCTGGTAGATCCGATGATGGGAGTTACCTGCACCATCGACAGCCTTCAGGTTGTTAAACAGAAAACCGATATCGATGCACTCAGCAAAGGCCAGCCGGTTACCGTCAAAGGCCGCTGCGACGGTATGCTTACCGACGTTAAAATTAGTAAATGCATGATAGTCAAATAACCTCTATATGAGAATACCATCTTGTTTTGTAAGCAGTATATTTATTATCAGCCTATTAGCTTCATGCACTTCCAGTACTGAAAAGAAAGCCCGGTCTGATTTCCAGCGTACGGATGCACTGGTTGCCGCCCACGAACTTTCTACGGCCATGCAACTGCTGGATTCAATGATGATATGGAATAAGGATGATTATGGCATAGTTGGAGAGGCTCTCCGGCGGAAGATTAAAATTGCACTTGATTATCACAAAGGGGTGATTGAAACTTCTGAAGCCTTACTCAATGGGTTAGAATCCCGGTTGCCGACACTTACCAAAGATTTCCAGCTTATTCCCGGTGAGCCCGGGCAGCCGGGTACCTACGAACATAAACGCCAAACCGTAGAATTCTCCTGGAACCGTACTTTCCTTAAGATTGGGCTGAACGAAAACGGTGATGTATGGCTGATTTCGCACTATTATGGAAAATTCTGGATTGATCATACCAGTCTTCGTGTTTATGATCAGGACAATTATATCCTGACTGATACCATTCCGTTGGGTCACGAATGGAACCGCAAAGTGGAAGATTTGGGCGACCGGTGGGAAACTATCGAATTCCGCGAAGGTTCAGACGCAGGCGCTATTGCCTTCATCGCCGGCAATTATCAGAAATCGGTTAAAGTCAGATTAACGGGTAAAATATTCCATTACATTGTTTTAGAAAGTTATGACAAAGAAGCTATCCGGAAAGGCTTGGAATTGGCACACGTTTTGAAAGAAAGATCCGGACTCCGCCAGACCATCATGGTTCATCAAGCTGAATTGAGAAAACTTGGGGTGGCAACGGGCTCCAATTGATTAAAAAACTCACCAAACCAAAAAAGTAATGGAAACTTTAAAAACCAAAATCTTGCCGGGATTCCTGTTCCTGATGGCAGCACTACCCTTTCTGTTTACCTCCTGTACCAAGGAAGAGACCGACTTACGTGATGAAATTACAGGGCAATACAACTATACGGTCAAAATCTACATGGAGGATGGGACTGATCTGGTTTATGTCGGCGATCAGGGGAACGTTGGTGACATCACCGGTACTATGAGGGTTACTAAAAATTCCGGAGATCCGGGTGTTTTGGATTTCTATGATGGCAATGTCCTGATGTTTCATGGTGTAGATGTCAAAGATGCCGGAAATGCAATCGTTTTTGATATTCCGGATCAGGAAGCATGGATCGGACCGGGCAACATTCAGGTCGTTGGTTATAAGTATTGGGATTTCAATTCATTAAGCTATCACGGTGCATTCCTCTATGCTGATAAAAGCGTTGAAATAGCTTTTACCGCCCGTGTTATGGATGTTGATACGGGCCTTGTTATGATCCTTACTGCATCCCGGCATTGACCCTCCTTAGAAAGGATAGTCATGATGGTTGTGGCTGGCTTCATAACAGTTGGCAAAAATAATAATCGTTCCTATCTTTGCCCGCTCTTTAAGCCAAGATAGTTAAATGGTATAACAGCGGTTTCGTAAACCGCAATTCCGGGTTCGATTCCCGGTCATGGCTCCCGCAAGCATAAACCGGCAGTATATTATCCCAGCCGGTTTTATATCTTTAAGCCTCAGCGATACCTAAATCTGCCGACTATGAAATCAAGCTTTTATCTGATCTGTGCGATGGTTTTTGAGTGTGCCTGCCCTCTGGCCCGGCCGCAGCAAATACTTCCGGCTCCATTGAGCCCCCGGATTACCCAATACAAAATCAAGGCTGAACTTGACCCGGGCACCCAAACAGTGAAAGGGGAGGTTGTACTGGACTGGAGAAATCCTTCGAGGGATACCGTAAAAGACCTCCAGTTTCACCTGTATCTTAATGCTTTTAAAAATGCCCGGTCATCCTTCAAGGCACAGGGCCGGGCTACAGAATCCGGCCAGAACGATTACGGTTTTATTGACATTGATGAGATAAGTACCAGCCATGGCGAAGATCTGACCAGCCGGCTGAAATTTATCCAACCCGATGAGGATCTGGCTCCAAATAAACTTACCCTGCCCGATGAGAAACCGCTTGCTCCTGATATCTATGGGAAGGACCAGACGGTGGTGTCGGTACCGCTGACCACCGCCATTTTGCCCGATTCATCCATCAGAGTGAAAATCCGTTTTACATCCAAACTCCCCAGGCTTAGCTTTCGTACCGGGTATAGCAAGGATTTTTTCTTTGTGGCCCAGTGGTTCCCTAAACTGGGTGTATATGAGCCTGCCGGGATGCGATATGCTCAAAAAGGGGGCTGGAATACCCATCAGTTCCATCCCAGCTCGGAGTTTTATTCCAACCACAGCCTCTATCAGGTGGATATTACCTTGCCTGAAGAATATGTCGTTGGCAGCGGGGGCAAGCTGATGAACAAAAAGGAGTCGGATGGGAAACAGACCCTCTCATACCGTGCTGAAGATATTGTCGATTTTGCCTGGACGGCTTCAAAGGATTATAAGGTGGTGGACGATCAATGGAAACACGTGAATATTAAACTTCTGATTCAGCCCGAACACCTCAGCCAGGCTGAACGCCACATCAAAGCGGTTAAATATGCATTGGAATACCTCGAAACCCATGTGGGCCCATATCCCTGGAACCACCTGACCATCGTCGACCCGCCAGCTTATGGCTCAGGTGCCGGTGGCATGGAGTATACCACTTTGATCACAGCAGGGACAATTTATCAGCTACCGGCTCAAATCCGGATGCCGGAAATGGTTACGGTTCATGAATTCGGTCATGCATACTTCATGGGCATCCTGGCAAACAATGAATTTGAAGAACCCTGGCTCGATGAAGGAGTGAACTCCTATTGGGAAAACCGCATCATGGATTGGGCCTACGGCGAAAAAACGAGCATGTTCGGGTTTCCCTTTCTTCACATGGGAGACGTGGAGTTCTCGCGTATCTCCTGGTTGGAAGGATACCGCCCGAACCTGGTGGCCACCTTTAATAATTCATGGAACTTTCCCAGAAATACTTACGGACCAAGTGTTTATCAGAAACCTGCCACCATGCTCAATACCCTTGAACGGATGATCGGGCAGGAAACGATGGATAGGATCTTTAAAAAATATTATGACCGATGGGCCTTCAGGCATCCGTCAAGCCGCGATTTTGTCCGTGTGGTGAATGAAGTCGTGACGGAATCATTTGGAAGCCGGTTTGGCGAAAACCTGAACTGGTTCTTCGATCAATTCCTGTATGGTACCGCTTCGGTCGATTATGCAATCCGGACTATCCGGGTAAATCCGGTATTTAAAAAGGGAGGATTGTACGATCAGGATGGCAGTAAAACCTATATTGAATCCGAAAAAGTTAAGGACCTGTACCGATCAGTCATTCAGTTGGAACGACTTCAGGATGGCATTATCCCGGTCGAAATAACTGTCAGATTTGACAACGGCGAACAGATTACTGAAAACTGGGACGGAAAGGACAAAGTATATGACCTCGTCTATGAAAAACCGACCCGCGTGATTTCAGCCTGCATCGATCCGGCCGGCAAAATTTTGCTGGATGCAAACCTGCTAAATAATAGCTATGCGGTCCATCCGTCCGCTAAACCGGCTCTGAAATGGACCGCCCGGTTCTTCTTCTTTGTTGAGAATCTGATTCATTCGATGTCATTATTTGCTTAATCCAAATCCTTCCTGCCATGAAAGCCATTTCATCCTTTATATACGGTTTTTCAGCTACCATAAAATCTTTCCGGATGATTGTACTGATCTACCTTTGCTACCTGGTAATTACCCTTCTTTTGGCCATTCCGTTTTATGGCCTGTTCCGTTCCATTGCCGGCAATAGCCAACTGCCGGATTCGCTGATGAACGGTTTCGATGCCACTGCCATCCGGGAATTGCTTAACAATGGCGGCAAAGCCTTTGGGTTTTACCTAAAAGCTTTCATGCCCTGGATTTTTATATTCCTGCTATTTCAGGTGTATCTCAACGGAGGCATATTTTCCCGGGTATCCAATCCAAGGGGCAAATTCACCATTTCCCTGTTTCATCAGCACGGCCGGAAATATTTCTGGCGCTATCTGAAGCTTGTTTTCTATTTTCTGATTATTCATCTGATAATCGGAT
>QYQM01000004.1 GCA_007280905.1 Porphyromonadaceae bacterium
AAGTGATTCTGCAATATTGCTAGCGGTTCAGTATCATGAACCGATTTTAATATATATTTGAATATGCGAACAATCATGCCCAGCATCTTTAATGATGTTTTAGGCCCTGTGATGAGAGGGCCATCAAGTTCACACACAGCTGGTTCCTATCGAATTGGTTTGTTATTGCGGGATCTGGCGGGTCATGACTTCAAATCTGCATCTTTCGAGTTTCATCCTGAGGGTTCCCTGGCAACAACTCATCAGACTCAGGGTTCAGACCTTGGCCTGGCGACCGGACTGATCGGAATGGATATTCTGGATCCGGAAATGATCCATGCATTAGAGATTGCTAAAAACTCCGGGATTGATATTTCCTTTCTCATAACGGATTATCCTGCTAACCACCCCAATACATACAAATGCACCCTTACTGACGTAAACGGTGACCAGGTTACCGCTGTGGCAATTTCCACAGGTGGCGGAATGATTAAGATGATCGATTTAATGGGGTTTCCGGTTGACCTCCTGGGTGATGACACTATTTTCTTTGCCATATATAAAGATGCTTCTGATTGTCTGGTACGGAAGCAGATAGAAGATTTAATGGCCGGAATTCCCGGATTTGCCGGAAGTGAATGGACTGCTGATGGCTCAGGAAACGCAGTGATTTATCGGTTTTCATCCCCTCCGGATCTCAAGGAGCATAACCAGTTATTCGCATCCTGCTTTCAATTTTACAGGCTTCTGAGGTCAGTTATGCCGATTCCCGGGCAAACAAGCAGTCCCCTACCCTTTACCAATCTGGCGGAATTGTTGAAAATGCCTGATCTTATGACACTTCCGGCCAGTGAACTCGCCCGGAGGTATGAATCCGTCAGATCGGGTTATGCAATAGTTGAACTTGACCGGATGATGGAAAAACTGATCGGCATCTGGAGAAATGGCATACAAACAGGGTTACAGGAAACCCACTACAAGGATCGTTTGATCGGCTCGCAATCACCTGGTTTTATGCAACATTATAAAAGTGGTCATCTGATTGAAAGTGGTCCGCTTAACCTTATGATCGCTTATTCCACTGCGCTCATGGAAGTCAAAAGTTCCATGGGGGTTGTGATCGCAGCTCCAACGGCTGGTGCTTGCGGTGGCTTGCCTGGTTGCCTGATCGGGCTTGCCGATTACCATAATGATCCTGAACCTCTGTTGCGCGGTTTCTGGGCTGCCGGTCTGGTTGGTTTATTTATCGCCATGGATGCTACCTTTGCTGCAGAAATAGCTGGTTGCCAGGCTGAAACCGGCGCAGGCGCCGCCATGGCTGCCGCGGGATTGGTTGAAATGACCGGTGGCACTGCACAACAGGCCTTCGATGCAGCTTCAATCGCCCTGCAGAATGTTATGGGACTGGTTTGTGATCCGATTGCGAACAGAGTAGAAATTCCTTGTCTTAGCCGAAATGCCAATGCAGCCGGAAACGCACTGACATCAGCAAACTTGGTGTTAGGAGGAATTCAGGCCATTATCCCTTTAAATGAAACGATTACTACAATGATGAAAGTTGGCCAGGCTTTACCGGCTTCCTTACGCTGCACTGCTCTGGGTGGTCTCTCTGATACCCCTACAGCCAGAATGATGGAAGCTGCCATAAATGACATTAATTACATTAAAAACTAAAAGGGTAATATGTTAATTATCAATGAATCATCTTTGGCACAGTTAACCGATTGGACCAGTTTGATTGATCAGATGATCAAAGCAATGATAGCTTATGAAGATGGCGACTTTGTTATGCCCGAAAGGATCAGTATGGGTTTCTCCAACAATTCCTTGCTGTTGATGCCCGCTCAGAGCGGTAAATATTTCAGCACCAAACTGGTAAGCCAGTTTCCGGATAATCCGTCAAAAAATGAGCCTGTCATCAAGGGAATCGTCGTGCTTAATAATGGCGAAAATGGTGAACCATTGGCTGTTATCAATGGCGCCAAACTTACCGCAATCCGGACAGCTGCAGTTTCGGCGGCAGGTATCAGGTTTACTACGCCTGAAAATGTTACCAGTCTGGGTTTGATTGGTGCGGGAGTTCAGGGTATGCACCAGATTCTTGCCGCGTGCATCGTGCGGCCAATCGAGAGAATCTATATTTTGGACAAATACACGGAAAGAACTCAGGCATTTATCGCCTGTCTGAGCTCATCTTTACCGGATGTTCAGTTGTTAAAGGTTAATACCGGCGAAGAGCTTTTGGAGCATTCAGAGGTAATAATAACAGCTACAAACTCGAACAAACCGGTGCTGCCCGATAATGCCGGCCTTTTGCGAGATAAACATATTATTGCCATCGGGTCCTATAAACCGCAAATGAGAGAGCTGCCTGATGCTCTGTTTACATTGATCGACCATTGCTTCGTCGATGTAAGGTTTGCTCTGGAAGAATCCGGCGATCTCATACATCCCATCGAAATGGGTTTGTTAAAACAAAAACAAGTCATTCCGATCGGGTCATTGATCAGAGGAAAAGTTACTGCTGATACCAATAGGACCACCCTTTTTAAATTGGTCGGCATGGCCCTTTTTGATCTCTATACGGCTCAATGGTTCTATGAAAAGGCCATTCGCCTGAATGCAGGAGAGAATGTATATTTTTGACATTATCGCAGGTTTTTGTTGTTTTGGCAAGTCATTTGCTATACTCTTCTGTAAGTATTATTCAAAATCCAATGCCATGAAAAACTATTTAATCTTAGCAATGATCCTGATAGCCGGAATGACTGCCTATCCACAGGCTACCAAGACAGCTAGGGAAACCAAAACAGAAAAAGGCAGTGCAAAAAAAGAGGCCGCCCAGCATCAGAAGGTAACCAGATCCGAATCGAGATCAAATTCTGAGAAAAAAGTCAAATCAACAAATCCCGAGCGGACCAGGACGGTGAATCCACCCACTTCGGTAGAAAGGTCAAAATCCACCACTACCCGACCTGAAACAACCCGCAGCAGAGTTGAAACCAAAAGTACTAACCGAACCCAGGCCACACGTGATGCGAATGAGACAACCAGGAGGAATCAGGAACAATCCAGGGTAAAAACTAACATCGACCAGCGAAATCAATCAGGTAATGCTCAGCGCCGTCAACAGACGACCGTAACCCGGCCTCAAAACAAATCAGGTTCCGGAACCGTTTCACCACGCACCATCGGGGAATCCCGGGTTTCTGGCCAGGGTGATGTTAAAGTCAACTCTTCTTCGGCGTCCAGAGTCTATCGCGAAGGTAAAGGTACTCTTACCCGGGATGATGGTACCGTCATTCGCCATCAGAATGATGAAGTATTTGCATCGCGCAAGTATAACCTGAATTACGATAATTATGAAAGTTTAAGAAGATCAGATGAATTCCAGCGTGATTACAGGGACTATGATAACTGGTACCAATGCAGGTACATCAGGGTGAATAACCACTACCATAACCGATATATTCCGATTTCGTTCGAGGTTCGCAGGTCAAGGTACTATTTCCGTCAACCGCACCATTATGATCTGATCTGGACTCCTCTTTTGTTCCATAGATTTATGTTCTATTATCCGACTCAACGCAATTGGGATATGGAATTCGGCAGCCAGATTGAGACTATCTCGGCCTATGATGCCCAAAACTATGCCGGTACCGTCAGACGGGTGTATGGAAAAGTAGATGAAGTTTATTATTCGCCCGAAGATGAAAATTATATCCTCTATATTGGCGCTCCGTTTCCTTACCAGGATATCAGTATTGTGGTGCCGAAAAATATCGCCCGGAATGTCAGCATGAACCCGAAATGGTATTTTCAAAACGAATATGTATGGGTGATAGGGCTGATTAATATGTGGGAAGGAAAACCCGAGATCATTGTACGCGACGAGGATCAGATCCGGAAGTATTAAAAAATTAACATAAACCAGACAATCAAGGGGGATGCCATTTTCAGGGCATCCCCTTTTTTTTATCCGTCAGTATAATCATTACTTTTAGCCCGTCATAAAAAAGCCTAATCGGTTAATAAAGGTTGCCAGATAAGTCATTCATAAAAGTGTTGTCAGAGAAAAAGTACGGTATTATTGGCACCGTATTCTTTCATATGCTCGTACTCGTAATTATTCTGTTTTTAAAAATTGATCATGTGCGCAATGCACAGGATAATATTATTTATATTGATCTTAAGGTCTTTGAGGAAATTCAAAAACCGGAGGTGGTGAAACCGGATTCCGACAACCGGGTAAAGGCCACTGCCCGTCAGGCCAGAAATATTGCAGTAAACCAGGCTGAAGACAAGGTTGAACAATACGATGATTATAAAAACTATCCCGCCGTTTCAAACCGAACAGCTGAACGTGAAGCCCAAAAAAGTGTAAACCAGGCTGTAAAAGATATCATTAAGGAAAACAATCTGGATCCTGACGATAAGGAACTTCCAAAAACGGAGTCAAAACCGATCGACTTCTTTAAACCCAATAAGATTGAAGAGGAACAGGTATACAAAGGCCCCACGAATATCTATTTTAAGCTGGATAACCGTAAAGTTTCCTATCTACCGATACCGGTTTACAAATGCAAGGGAGGGGGCACCGTCCAGGTTGATATACGTGTTGGCCAGAGGGGGAAAGTGGAGCTGACTACAATAAATTCCTCCGGGACTGATACCAGGGACCCTTGCTTTCTTGATGCTGCAAAGGATGCGGCACGGCGAACGCGTTTTAATTTCAGTACCTCAGCCACTGCGCTTCAGCAAGGATACATTATCTACCATTTTGTAGCTCAGTAGAAGGTTCGTTAGCGCTCCGCTAATTAAGAATTACCCTGAGGGGCCATAATTAGCGTTTGAAATCGCTTGTCCAGATAATCTCTCCAACACCCAGATCGTATGCTGTTTTCCTGGCTAGTACGAACAGGTAATCTGACAATCGGTTGATATATCTGATAAGTATCGGATCAACAGAAGCTTCCCGGGACAGCGTGACCATCCGTCTTTCTGCCCTTCTGCAAACCGTTCTTGCGATATGGCAAGAAGCTATTGATGGATGTCCTGCGGGAAGAATAAAGTTTGTCAGAGGAGGAATCTGGTCCAGAAGCATATCCATAGCCATTTCAAGATCGGTAATGTCTTCCTCGAGGATAAGGGGCAAATTTTTCAACAATTCCGGGTTATCAGCTGCCAGATTGGAAGAAACGACAAAAACACGGTTTTGAATCCTGGTAAGCCGGGTCCTTTCACCTGAATCAAGGATGGTAGCCTGTATGAGTCCCAGATGTGAATTTAATTCATCTACAGTGCCATAAGCCTCTAATCTTGGATGATCCTTTAGCACCCTTGTTCCACCAGCAAGGGATGTTTCACCTTTATCGCCTGTTCGGGTATAAACTCTCATATTACGTTTGTTTTTTTCATGATTTGTAAACCATTCAATCAGATTCAGGCTTCACTGTCTTTTCTTCGATATTTATCAATACCGGACGCCCTTTCCTGAAATTTTGGACCAGACAGGTTATGGATTCCGGGTTATATAAATCCAGTTCAGTTTGCCAGGTAAGGGGTTTGACTTTAATCTCCTGGCCGAACAGATCTGTTACGGTAATAACAGCTTCAATCCGGCCGAACAGATCTACGCTTTTTTGCAACCCGGAATAGGTAAAGAAATAGTTTTCGCCTACCTTGTAGAAAGGATGCAAAGGTTCGATCAGGCATTCTCCATTTGGCTTATACTTAACCACCATGGCTTCAATGCTTTGTCCGGGCTTAAAGCCATAATGGACATAGTTGAAAACCGGCAACCGGTGAAAATTCCCGATAGTATCCTTCACAACGTAAAATTCTTCGTTCTCAAAGGTCTTAATATCCACCAACTTAAACGAGTAAATCAAGCCAGCCTTGAGAGAGGTGAATCTGCTGGTCATTGCGGGTAATGATAATATCAATTCTCCCTGTTTGATCCGGTCCACGCGACAAGCCAGGTAACTGTACCCCGGTTCTATATCTTCGGATTTATCAATAGGACATGACCATTCAAGCCCGTGGAGATCTCTGACCCAGGCAATTAATTGAGTTTTTCCCAGGAAATTTTCCTGTTCTGCCAGCCTGAGAACCAGAAAATCATATCGTTCCCCGATTTTATAGTAGGGATGGTCAGGCTCCAGGAAAATTTTACCCGAACAATTAATCTTGTCGATAATGCATAAAATCGTTTGGCCAACTTTCAGATGATAATTTTCATAGTATTGTTCCGGCAACAAATATTTCTTCTGGTCCGGTCCCAAAAGGATAAGGTTGACCTCATCGGTTCCGGGAAGCACCAGTTTATTGGTAATAACAAATGGAAATCGTTGGCCCTCTTTAAAAATTATTTCATCTGACATATAGCACTTTCCGTTCTTGCTGGTTGTAAAGATGCAAAATTATTGGACGATCAATTTCAGTGTATGGGTGAATGAGGGCTGTTCAGCCTTAATTCCTTTCATCCGATGATTCAAACCTGAACCCACGGATCTTGTAATCCTCGTTTTTGTCGAAGTAAAGTTGGATAAAGGCTTCCTGATTGTTGCCAAGCTGGAAAACTTCGATATTCATCAGCTGATTATCGGTAATCATTATTTGCCGGATTCTCACAGGGCCGGTACGTTTCTGCAGATCTCTGAGTTTGCTCACCAGGGTGTCGTTCCCGAATTTTATAATCAAATGGCTGGCCAGACACTTTTCGGTGAAGTCCCGAAAATCCTTTTCGGCTCCATTAGCAAGAAGGGTAAGGAATTTCCCTCCCAGCTTTCCTAACCTGTTATCAGGCAAAGAGTCCAGGCATTGAGTCAGGCTGCCTGCTAATCGGGGCTGGTAATCTTTCCGGAAAATGCATTTAGCAATTGCATACGGAATACTCTGGTTACCCTCCCGGAATTTGTTTGAAAGGAGAATAATCGTCACTTTCTCATCAAGATAACGCATAAAATCCGAATAATAGCGGCCATTCCACCCGTTATGGGCGATCACATTGGTTTGCCGGGTCGTTTTAATTATTCTCCAGCCATAACCTGATGATTGAACCTCATTGATCATGACGGGGTTTTTGGGATAATAATACTTGGCTTTGGATTGCTCATCCAGGATATCATTGCCGAGGAGAGCCTCATGCCAGGCATATAAATCATCAATGGTGCTTAGCATACCGCCACTGGCTCTGCGGTTCCACGATGGCCCGTCTTCCAGCCATCCGGAATCCATTGGTCCGCCCCAATCATTGCAAAAACGGTATCCATGGGCAATACTGGTTGCGGTCCAATCAGGCATCCGGTAACCGGTAAAGCGCATTCTGGCTGGTTTAAAGAGATTGGTCTGCAAAAAGCTTTCATAGTCCACTCCGGATATGGTTTCAATCAATAGTCCCAATAAGTTATAGCCTGCATGTGAATAATGATAGCCCGATCCCGGGAGGCTTATTAAACTGGTTTCATTGATTCTGGTTAATAAAACATCCTTTGTGATCACTTCGGCATCAGAACCTATATTAGTGGGCAGCCCGGAAGAATGCGTTAAAAGTTGATGGAAAGTAATAATTCCTTTGTCGGGTGCAAGAGTGGGTAAATACTTTCCAATGCTGTCATTCACTGATAATTTCCCAAGCATTTCAAGTTTTAGAATTGCAGCGCCGGTAAATTGCTTGGTTATTGAACCGATATCAAAAGCAGTTTGCGAAGAATTCGGAATGAGTTGTTCCTCATTGGCATAGCCAAATGAACGGATCATAGGTTCGTTCCCGGGGGTTTTAACTAAAATGACCCCATTGAACCCGTTCTCCCCTTCCCAGTCCAGATAGCGGCTGATGGATTGTAGAATAGAATCCTGCTGTGGCTGTATAGGTTTATTGTCCTTACTGCAGTTAACGACCAGCAAAGCAAATAATAAAGGCAATAAAGCAAATATGGGTAAACTCTTCAATTTCACACCATAAAAATAGTCTGATGTGACATACCGGAACATATAAAAGAACCACAAAAAACTTAAAAGATGTTAAACAACCTTATTGTTCCACCTAATGATGTTCAATATTTGAGGCAATAATCCAGGCCCTTCATACACAAATCCAGTATATAATTGAACTAGTTTGGCACCTGCATTGATTTTTTCGACAGCATCTTCCGGCGACATAATCCCACCGGATGCAATAATGGGATAGGCATCGCCAAGATTTTTGTGCAGATAATCAATGATGTCTGTAGATATCTTAGTCAGAGGTTTTCCACTAAGTCCGCCGGGGCCGAATCCGGAGATCTGTTCATCTGAATAATCCAAACCTATCCGTCTGATACTGGTATTGGTAGCAACCAATCCATCGATTCCGGTTTCTTTTACTACCTCAATTACTTCATCGAGTTGCACATACGAAAGGTCAGGCGAAATTTTCAGTAACACTGGTCGTTTCTCGGGCATGCCAGAGCGGTAATCGATCAGGTGCGTCAGAATTTCCTTCAGTTGGCTGCGATTTTGAAGCTGGCTTAAGTCTTTGATATTAGGACAACTAACATTGACTATAAAGAAATCGACATAGGGATACAAACCAATAAAGCAGGTAAGATAATCTTTCCACGCATCCTCATTTGGCGTTTGCGAGTTTTTCCCAATATTCCCGCCGATAATAAAGTCCGTTGGGCGATTAAGCAGGCGGCGTCTTATTGCTTCTAAGCCATCGTTATTAAAACCCATCCTGTTAATAAAGGCCTGATTGCGTTTCAATCGGAAAAGCCTTGGCCGTGGATTGCCACTTTGAGCAATTGGTGTAACCGTGCCAATCTCCATAAAGGAAAAACCCAAATTCTTCATAAACCGGAGAGCAACCGCATTTTTATCCAAGCCACCGGCGATTCCTACGGGATGCCTAAACTTTAAATTTAAAAGAGAGATATCTGACCCGGGTAAGGAATTGTTCCAACTCATTCTGTTTCGCAATATTCTACCCATTACCGGGAAGTAACGGAAAAAGAAAAATGTAATACCGTGGATAAATTCCGGATCGAAAAGGAAGAGAAAAGGACGGACGATTTTTTTATAGAACATCATGCCAAATTAACTGGCTGCAAAATTACTCAATTCGCGCAAATTCTCAGATTTCTGGTTTCTGAGTCTTCAAAAACTCATCATAGGTATGATCAGAGTAAAATATCAAAATCTTATCGACATGTTTTTCTTGAATTCTACCTGGATCAACCTGTATTTCAGGTGGTTTAGGCTCCGAAACGGGCAGAGGTTTAACGACCGGTTCTGGAATAGAATCGAAAATTGAGCGTTCTCTCCCTGTTGGAACAGGCTGGGCAGTTGCATCTGACCGATACATGCTCCCGTCACCATTCAGCAACCACTCAGGGTTAATCTTCGGAAAGTGCTGGATGGTCTTCATAATAAAATCGAGGCTTGGGTTGTTTCGTCCGTTAATTATGTGCGACATACTGCTTCGCTGCACCCCAATCAAATCTGCAAAGGATCCGGATGTTAACCCCTCTTTTAGAATGATTTCTTTGATTCGGTCTACCATATCACAAATGTAAACAATACAATCCAATTTACAAAATAACAATTGTTAATTGTCATCATTTAACAATGTCAACTGTATTTAATAAATGTACATTTGTCAATTTACATACATGAACTACACCACATTCTAACCAATAGTGAACATCTTGTTTAATAAAAATGGAAACGCATTAATTTTCATTTGCGAAGTGTTATCAGAAAAGAAAAACAATATATTATTCGCATTAAATAGCTGTCTTTAGATCAATAATTTACAATAATATGATATAAATCGATAGAAGTTGAGGGTTTAAGCAGCAAACACAGCATGATAACCTGATCATAGGGTGCATTAAAACATTAAGAAAAATTGTTTACTATTTGGATATCAATATATTAAGAACTAATAAGAATGATATTTCCTATAAATAGGCAATTTTATTGAGTTTATACGCTATTATATACAGTTAAACATTACTTGACTATATTTAAATACCTGATTATTTGTTTACTATAAAATTATGCTTAATGCTAGATTTACCATTGTGTGTAATACACAAATGTTAATCACAATTGTATTTTATCCCCATTGCGACTATTACAAATGTTAGTTCTAATTGAACGAATGTTAAATGAGAATGGTAGTATTGTAAACTATAGATTGGAGATTTGTAGTCTTTGTGGAAAAGAACTTTATTATGCCTGATTATAGCCCGACATTAAAAATTCCTCCCTTGTGCAAGGTAACCAGACAATTGTAGAAGAGGTATGAATAAAAAAAAACAGGCATAAGTGCCTGTTTCTCTGGTAGTGAGCGGGAAACGGGATTCGAACCCGCGACCCTCAGCTTGGGAAGCTGATGCTCTGCCCCTGAGCTACTCCCGCCTGGTTTGCAGCAAAAATAGGATTATTTGTAGATTTTAGGTTCTAATTCGCCATTAATCACCATCAGGACGTTTATGGCGAGTGCGCGCATTTCATCTTCGCCTGGAAAAATCCGGATTTGAGAAATCCATGCAATCCGGTAGGTCAGTAATTGTATGAACAGTTCATTGAAGGCGATACCTCCGGTGATCAGGATTGCGTCGACCTGGCCTTTCAACACAACGCTGCAAGCACCTATTTCCTTTGCCACCTGATAGGCCATAGCTTCATAAACCAGTTTTGCGTATTGATCGCCGTTTTGAATTCTTTCCTCAATTTTGTTTGCGGCACTGGTGCCAAGATAAGCTACCAACCCACCCTGCCCGACGACCATTTTCCGGATTTCTTCTTCTGTATATTGATTACTGAAGCACATGGTGATCAATTGTCCAACGGGTAAAGTCCCGCTTCGTTCGGGCGAAAAGGGCCCTTCGCCATCCAAACCCTGATTTACATCAACCACACGGCCTTTCTCGTGGGCTCCCACAGAGATACCGCCACCCAGATGAGCTACAATGAGGTTAAGGTCGGTATATTTCTTTCCGATTGAATTTGCGTAGGTCCGGGCAACGGCTTTTTGATTTAATGCATGGAAAATGGAATCCCTGCTAAACTTAGGATGTCCGGCAAAACGGGCAAGTTCACTAAACTCATCAACCACAATCGGATCTGCTATAAATGCACGTACTCCGGTGATTTTGGATGCCAGATCATGGGCGATTAACCCTCCCAGGTTACTGGCATGCTCTACGGTCATATTGGACCTTAGATCATCAATCATGGCCTGATTAACCTCGTATACCCCTGATTCTATCGGTTTAATTAACCCTCCCCTTCCAACAATAATGGAAATCTTTCCGATATCGACACCTGCATCAATTAATTCTTTAAGGATGATCTCTTTACGAAATTCATATTGATCAGTTACCCGTTTAAACGGTTTCAATTCTTCTAATGAATGCTTGATGCTTTTCTGGAAGACAGGCCGATTGTTCTGGAATACTGCAATCTTTGTGGAGGTTGAGCCAGGGTTTATCACGAGGATTTCTATCGGGTTCATGTTTTACTTGGTTCCCTTAATTATTACCTTCCACTGCCGATGCCAGCAAAACGCTATTCAGTTTTGCCTCTTCGGAGTCAGATCTTGAAGTCAAAACGATCGGAGCAGATGCTCCAAGAATTACCGAAGCCACCTTTGAGTTTGCAAAATACGCTAAGGCCTTGTACAAAATGTTTCCTGCTTCAATATCGGGCATGATAAGCAAATCAGAATCTCCGGCAACCTCACTGATCATGTTTTTGTGAAGTGCACTTTCCCTGCTGATCGCTGTGTCAAACGCCAGAGGGCCATCAATAAGGCAATTCCTGATTTTGTTCTCCCTGTTCATCAGGGCCAGTTTTGCTGCCTCAATGGTAGCCGGCATCTGCTCATTAACGGTTTCAACAGCGGCGATAACGGCAACCTTTGGATATGGTGTACCTAGCCGGCCAAAAAAATCAACAGCATTATTGATAATTGCGATTTTATCCTCCAGGGTGGGAGCAATATTGATAGCTACATCGGTAATTCCAAGGAGTTTATGATAAGCCGGTATTTCGAACAAAGCAAAATGAGATAACAAATCTCCATTCCTGAGGCCCCAGTCCCGGTTGAGAACTCCTTTAAGCAATTGACCAGTACTGCATCCTCCTTTCATCAAAACTTCCGCTGAGCCTTCATGAACAAGCCTTACGGCGGTTTCGACTGCTTTCAGGCTATCAGGTTCGTCAATAATCGCGTATCCATCAAGGTTTATTTCTCCTTCGATGGCTAATTGCTTAATGAGCAACTTATTCCCCACCAGAACAGGGTCGATAAATCCTTTTAAGACTGCTTTAGAAACTGCTTCAAGTGCATAAGAATCCTGAGCGACGGCAAGAACAAGCTTTTTCCGGATTTTCTGCCCTTGAAGCATCTTTTCGAGCTCAATGATTCTGGTTAGCATTACCTTTTAGATACAATTCTTTCGGTGTCCTCAGCAATAACTAATTCTTCGTTGGTGGTTACCATCATGGCAATAACTTTTGAATGATCACTGGTTAGAACGACATCTTTATCGCGTTTGCCTTCGTTGCGGGCTTGTTCAAAATCCACACCAAGGAAAGTTAAATGTTCGCAAACGGCTTGCCTGGTTTCCGGACCGTTTTCTCCGATACCGCCGGTGAAAATAATCAGGTCGACCCCATTCATAGCTGCCGCATAAGCACCGATATACTTAATAACCCGATAATAAAACATATCCAGAGCCAGTTGCGCCCTTTTATTGTTCATATTCCAGGCTTCGTTTTCAATCTCCCTCATATCAGATGATACTCCTGATACTCCAAGCATACCGCTATGTTTATTAACCAGGGTATTGGCGGTCTGATGGTCGATCTCCTCTTTATCCATAATGAATGTCAGTACGCCAATGTCGAGATCACCGGTACGGGTTCCCATAATCAAACCTTCAACCGGGGTAAATCCCATGGAGGAATCTACTGATTTGCCATTTGAAATTGCTGCAACAGAAGCACCATTACCCAGGTGGCAGGTAATAATCTTAACTGCATGGTAATCCAATCCAAGGATGCCGCATGCCTTCTGGGCTACATACCTGTGGGAGGTTCCATGGAAACCATAACGGCGGATTTTATATTTGGTGTACAGAGAATAAGGAATACCATACATATAGGCATAATCGGGCATCGTTTGGTGGAAACTGGTATCAAATGCAGCAACCTGCGGAATTCCCGGGATTAGCTGTGCCATTGCATCAATTCCTTTCAAGTTGGCCGGATTATGCAAAGGAGCCAATTCGCACAATTTTGCGATTTCACGATGAACGTCCTGGTCAATGAATGCGCTGTCGGAGAAATTTTCCCCGCCGTGGGCCACACGGTGACCCGCTGCATCAATCTCATGAAGGCCGGAAATACAGCCATGGTTTTTGCTGGTGAGAACACCGAGAATATATTCGATACCGCTCTGATGATCCAGAATCTCCCCTTCGAGGGTAACTTTCTGGCCATCTTTTTTATAATGCATTAAGAAGGATCCCTTCAATCCGATTTTTTCTACTATACCCTTGGCCATTACGGTTTTATCCGTCATGTTCCAAAGTTGATATTTAATGGATGAACTTCCGCAGTTCAAAACTAGAATCTTCATGTTCTTCCTGATTAATAAGTTATTGTGGTTTCGATTCGTTTGCCGTTCCCGTCATATTTATAGAATCCCTGGTTCGTGATTCTACCCAGCTGATTTGCCCGGACCATTCTTTTCAGGATGGGAGAAGCTTTATACTTCATATCGCCAAATTCATTGTACAGGTTTTCGAGCCAGCGGAGGACTTTGTCGAGGCCGATTTTGTCTGCCAACTCAAATGGTCCCATTCCAAGACCCAGCCCGGTTCTAACGGAAAGGTCGATATCTTCCATGGTTCCAACACCTTCCATAAAAATTTCGCAGGCTTCATTAATCAGGGCTGCGAATAGCCTGACTGACAGAAGGCCCGGGCTTTCGACCACCGGAATCATCTTTTTACCAATCAGTTTAACGAATTTCTTCACATTGTCATAGGCTTCCTGAGAAGTATAAAGTCCACGGGCAACCTCAACAATATTTGCACCGGGATTGGAGGTTGAGAAATGAAGACTCACGCAGCGATCCTTATATTTCAATTCGGAAGACAATTCCGTGGTAACAATTGTAGTTGAATTGGTTGCAATGATTGTTGTAGGATCAACATGCTCTTCAATACGCTTAAAAATTTCTTTTCTGAGACTAACGCGTTCTTCCCTCGACTTGCTCTTGATGGCTTCGATTACGAGGTCACAACCTGCAAGGTCCTTGCATTGCAAGGTTCCCTTTATCCGGTTCATGACTCCGCGTTTCTCTCCCACGGTCATACCCCAGTGATTGATCATATGATCGAGTTCGGTTTCTATTCCTTTCAGGGCAGCCTCGATTTTTTCTTCGTCCAGTTCGACGAATGTTACTTCGATACCCTGAGAGGCAATCATCAGGGTAATGGATTGACCAACCGACCCGCAACCTACCACCCCAACTTTTGAGAATTGTGTTTTTACACGATTCTTTTTACTTAAAGCATATTGTTCAATGCTTTCAACTATGTCAGCCATAATATTTTATAAGTTAATTTAATCAATAACTACCTGCAACCTGGTTAGCTGTGATGGCCACAAGGTTTACAATATCACTAACGGAACAACCTCTTGACAGGTCATTGATCGGCGCTGCCAGACCTTGCAATACTGGCCCGATGGCTTCTGCATTTGCGAGTCGCTGTACCAATTTATAGGCAATATTCCCGGACTCAAGACTCGGGAAAACCAATACATTGGCACGGCCAGCGATCGGACTATCGGGGCATTTTAACCTGCCAACTGATTCGACTATTGCTGCATCAACCTGCAATTCGCCATCAAACATGAACTGAGGTGCCATTTTTTTGGCAATTTCGGTGGCCTGTATAACTTTATCCACCATTTCATGTTTAGCACTTCCTTTTGTCGAAAAGCTGAGCAGGGCAACTCTTGGTTCAATATCAGCAATCGTGCGGGCCGTTTGAGCTGTGCACACGGCAATTTCTGCCAATTCCTGAGCCGTTGGGTCTGGAAGTACCGCACAGTCTGCAAAAACCATCAATCCATTTTCGCCCCATTTTTTATCGGGTATAATCATGATGAAAGCTCCTGAAACGACTGAAATGCCAGGCAAAGTTTTCACATACTGCAAGGCAGGCCTGAGGACATCGCCTGTGGCATTATTAGCCCCTGCTACTTCACCGTCAGCATCTCCGGCTTTAATCATTAAGGTAGCCAGGTACAAGGGATTTTCAAGAAGTTTTAAAGCTTCATCTTTGGTCAGGCCCTTACTCTTCCTTAATTCAACCATCAAATCTGCGTATGCTTCTTTTTTTGCATGATTAGCCGGATCAACAATAGTCGCTCTTTCAATATTCTTCAAACCTAATTTCAAAGCTTCCCTATGAACCACTTCAGGCTTTTCCGTCAGAATAATCCGGGCTATGCCCTCCCCGATCAGGATATCTGCAGCTCTTAGAGTTCTTTCTTCCCAAGCCTCCGGTAAAACGATCCTTTTATTGAATTTTTTGGCATTCGTTTTAATCTTTTCCATTAATTCCATGCTAATCAATATTTTAGGTGACGAATTTTGAATCTTCAAATATACCCAAAAAAGCAAGGCTATGTCAGCGGATTCCTATGATTTTTGTCAGTTTCCAGACTTTTCTCCATCCGGGGTTTGTTTTACTTTTTTTTTCGTGGATTGTTGTGTTAATTTACCAGTATTATAACCAAAAACTTATCCGATATGCTTTTCGATATTGAACTGATCAGAGGTATTTATCTTTCCTATCCCGAACGAATTACCAAAACCAGGGAGTTACTAAACAAACCCTTGACCTTGATCGACAAGATATTATACGCTCACCTGTTTGACGGATCTCCCAAAGTGCCCTATAACCGCGGAACAGATTATACAGAATTCGCACCGGATCGGGTTGCCATGCAGGATGCAACTGCCCAGATGGCGCTGCTTCAGTTTATGCAGGCAGGGAAAAGCAAAACTGCCGTACCGACAACTGTTCACTGTGATCATCTGATCCAGGCAAAGGTTGGTGCCGTTACCGACCTTAAAGTAGCCCGCGATACCAATCAGGAAGTATTTGATTTTCTTTCAAATGTTTCGAACAAGTATGGGATCGGATTCTGGAAACCCGGTGCCGGGATCATTCATCAGGTGATTTTAGAGAATTATGCATTCCCGGGAGGAATGATCATTGGAACTGATTCACATACTGTTAATGCCGGCGGATTAGGAATGATCTCTATTGGGGTCGGCGGTGCAGATGCCGTAGATGTGATGTCGGGTATGGCATGGGAACTGCTTTTTCCAAAATATATCGGTGTCAGGCTTACGGGCAAATTGAATGGCTGGGCTTCGGCTAAAGATGTTATCCTTAAAGTGGCAGGTATCCTGACTGTAAAAGGAGGAACAGGATATATCCTCGAATATTTCGGCGACGGGGCCAAATCGATTTCAGCCACTGGTAAAGGCACCATCTGCAATATGGGTGCGGAGATTGGTGCAACCACTTCGGTGTTTGGCTACGACAAGAAGATGGCTGATTATCTGAAGGCTACCGGCCGGGAAGAAATTGCTTTCCTGGCTGATCAGATTGCCGGTCATCTGACTGGTGATCCTGAAGTTTACGCACAGCCTGAGAAATATTTCGATCAGGTTATCGAATTAAATTTAGATAGCCTTGAACCCTATATTAATGGCCCATTTACTCCCGACCGGGCATGGCCGATTTCGGAATTTGCTGAAGCTGTTCGCGAAAATGGTTTTCCCCAAAAACTGGAGGTTGGCTTAATCGGTTCATGCACTAACTCTTCCTATGAAGATATGACCCGTGCTGCCAGCATTGCCCGGCAGGCAGTGGAAAAAAATCTTAAGGTGAAATCTGAATTTATCATTACTCCTGGGTCAGAATTAGTTCGTTATACCATCGAAAGAGATGGTTTGCTGGAAACGTTTGAGGAAATCGGGGGGATGGTTTTAGCAAATGCCTGCGGGCCTTGCATCGGTCAGTGGGCCAGACATAACGCTGATAAGCAGGAGAGAAACTCCATCATAACCTCCTTCAATCGAAATTTCGCCAGCCGGAATGATGGCAATCCCCATACTCACGCTTTTGTTGCATCACCCGAAATCGTGACCGCCCTGGCTATTGCCGGAGATCTGACTTTCAATCCGCTGACTGATCAACTGATTAATGAAGCTGGCGTATCGGTTTCATTTGACGAACCATCGGGATTGGAATTACCAGCCAGCAACTTTGAAGTGGAAGATAATGGTTACCAGGAACCAGCAAAAGACGGATCTTATGTTACCATCGAAGTAAACCCGGAATCCGAAAGACTGCAATTACTGAAGCCTTTTGAACCCTGGAACGTTAAAAACTTCCATAACCTTGGCCTGCTGATCAAGGCGTATGGAAAGTGCACTACCGATCATATCTCGATGGCTGGTAAATGGTTGAGATTCAGGGGGCATCTGGGGAATATTTCGAATAATATGTTAATCGGGGCAACCAATGCATTTAACAAGGCTCAAAATCAAGTAAAAAACCAAATCAACGGAGCCTACCTTTCTGTTCCCGAGTCGGCCAGGATTTATCAATCAAAAGGAATCGGATCCCTTGTGGTTGGAGATGAAAATTACGGCGAAGGATCTTCGCGTGAACATGCTGCCATGGAGCCAAGATATCTGGGAGTTAAGGCTATCCTGGTGAAGTCGTTTGCCAGGATTCATGAAACAAATCTCAAGAAACAGGGAATGCTGGCTCTAACCTTTGCCAACAAGGAGGACTACGATAAAATCAGGGAGAACGACACTTTTGATATTACCGGTCTGGAAAGGTTTAGGACCGGTGTTCCGTTGCATCTTACCATTCATCACAAGGATGATGGATCCCTCGAAATAATAACGGTTAATCACAGTTATAATGATAATCAGATAGAATGGTTCAAGGCCGGTTCAGCACTTAACCTGATTCGCCGTAATCAGACAAAAAGATAGGGTTAATCAAATAACATTAAATAAAAATCAATATATTTACAGAACTAAACATTTAAGATAAGTATGACCAAAATCCGGGTAGTCAATCCCGTAGTTGAGATGGACGGCGATGAAATGGCCCGTATCATCTGGAAAATGATTAAGGAAAGATTAGTCTTACCTTTTATTGACCTCGATATCCTGTATTTTGATTTAAGTATTGAAAACCGGGATCTTACCGGAGATCAGGTAACTGTAGATTCCGCAGAAGCCATCATGAAGACCGGCGTCGGAATAAAATGTGCCACTATCACTCCGGATGAAGCAAGAGTTAAAGAGTTTGGATTGAAGAAAATGTGGAAAAGTCCGAACGGCACCATCAGAAACATTCTTGGCGGAACCGTTTTTCGTGAACCCATCCTGATTAAATCGATACCACGGCTGGTTCCGGGATGGACAAAACCCATCTGTATTGGCCGTCATGCCTTTGGCGACCAATATCGTGCAACGGATTTCAGAACTAAAGGCCGGGGAAAACTTACCATCACTTTTACGCCGGAAAATGGAAATCCGGAGGTTCATGAGGTGTTTAATTTTGATGATGATGGAATTGCAATGGCTATGTATAACACGGATGAATCAATCAGGGGTTTCGCGCATTCTTGTTTCAATATGGCTCTTGATAAGAAATGGCCGCTCTATTTATCCACCAAAAACACTATTCTTAAGGCGTATGATGGCCGTTTCAAAGACATTTTTGAAGAGATTTATCAATCGGATTATTTTGCCAGGTTCAAGGCTGCGGGCATCCATTATGAACATCGTTTGATTGACGATATGGTCGCTGCTGCATTAAAATGGAATGGCGGATATGTATGGGCCTGCAAGAATTATGATGGAGATGTTCAATCGGATATCGTTGCTCAGGGTTTTGGATCGCTGGGCCTGATGACTTCGGTGCTGGTAACTCCGGATGGAAAAACCATTGAAGCCGAGGCTGCCCATGGCACAGTTACCCGACATTACCGGATGCATCAGGAGGGAAAGCCTACTTCTACCAATCCGATTGCTTCGATTTTTGCATGGACGCGCGGGCTTGCCTTCAGGGGAAAGCTGGATGGTAACGCTGACCTGATCCGGTTCTCGGAGGTTCTTGAGCAGACATGCATCGAAACAGTTGAAAATGGGCACATGACCAAGGATCTTGCCTTATTGGTGCATGGTAACAGGGTAACATCAGATAATTACCTGACTACGGAAGGTTTCTTTGAAGCATTAGAAATTAGATTACATACTTAAATCTCATTGATTATGGAACAGATAAAGAAAAAATTAATCGAAAGGGCACTTGCCAAAGCCGAGGTCATCAAAAAATTAAGGACTGATTTTGGTAGCGTGGTTATCGGCGAGGTAACCATTGGTCACGTACTTTCAGGTATGAAAGGTATTGTAAGCCTGTTTACTTGCACATCCAAGCTCGATCCCGAGGAAGGGATCCGTTTCAGGGGCTATTCCATCCCTGAACTTCAGAATCTCCTGCCAAAAATCAGTCCGGAGGACGAGCCTTTACCGGAAGGCTTGTTTTATCTGATGCTGATGGATGAACTGCCTACCATGGACGACGTCATGTATATTCAGAATGAATGGATCAGAAGATCAAATGTTCCAAAGCATGTTTTTGACGTCATCGATGCACTCCCGCCAGAAACTCACCCGATGAACCAGTTTGTTGCCGGTATCATTGCCATGACCGGAAGCTCAAGGTTTGTGAAGGCTTATGATGCCGGGGTTAACAAGAAGGATTATTGGGATGCTACTTATGAAGAAGTCATGGACCTGATAGCCAGAATTCCCAGGGTAGCCTCCTATGTTTACCGGCACGCTTACCATAACGACCATCAAATAGAGCCGGATCCGGATCTTGACTGGAGCGGTAATCTGGCACATATGATGGGGTACGACAACGAGGAAGTCAGACGGCTGATGCGTCTCTACCTGTTTCTCCATGCCGACCATGAAGGTGGTAATGTAAGTGCCCATACCACTCACCTGGTGGGGTCGGCCCTCTCCTCCCCTTATCAGTCATACGCAGCCGGTATGCTTGGCCTGGCAGGTCCCCTGCACGGTTTGGCCAGCCAGGAAGTGATTAAGTGGATCTTCGATATGATTGAAGAGCTTGGAACCGACAATCCTTCCAAGGAGCAGATTGCCGATTATGTAAGAAAAACCCTGAGTGAAGGCCGTGTGGTTCCCGGTTATGGACATGCCGTGCTGCGGAAGACAGATCCGAGGTATGTCGCACAAAGGGAATTCGCCCTAAAGTATATGCCGGAGGATAAGCTATTCCAGATTGTTAGTAACATTTACGAGGTGGTTCCACCCATCCTTGGAACGATTGGCAAGATCCAGAATCCATGGCCGAATGTAGATGCACATTCCGGTGTCCTCCTGCTGCATTACGGCATCAAGGAGTTCGAGTTCTATACGGTGTTTTTTGCCGTTTCAAGGGCTCTCGGTGTTTTGGCACAACTTGTCTGGGACCGGATTTGCGGATTACCGATCGAACGTCCAAAATCCCAAAATGCAGCCTGGTTCATCCAGAAGGCCGGACTTGATTCACCCGTAAAATTCTAAAATTCTGATTAATATGGAAAAGAAGATAACAGTTATCGGAGCCGGGAATGTCGGTTCAACGGTTGCTCAGGAAATAGCACGACTGGATCTGGTCAAGGAAGTTGTGATGATTGACATGAAAACGGGCATCGCCGAAGGTAAGGCACTCGACCAGTGGCAGACATCACCAATTTTGAATTTCGAATCACGCCTGGTTGGTGTCACCAATGATTATAGCCTGACAAGAGATTCTTCAGTCGTTGTCATCACCGCAGGAGTTCCAAGAAAGCCAGGGATGTCCAGGGATGACCTGATCCTGACCAATGCTGTTATTGTTAAGGAAGTTACTGAAAAGGCCGTAGAATACTCCCCGGATGCCATTTTTATAGTGGTTTCTAATCCTTTGGATGTGATGACCTATGCAGCTTATCTCACTGCTAAAAAGTCACCGAATAAGGTTTTCGGAATGGCAGGCATTCTCGATACTGCGCGGTACAGAACTTTCCTCGCTAATGCTCTGAATATCTCCCCTAAGGATATACAGGCTTTATTGCTTGGAAGCCATGGAGACACAATGGTTCCACTTAAGAGATATACTACGGTTTCCGGAATTCCTGTAACCGATCTGCTGGAAGAGGATGTTCTGGACAAGATTATTGAACGTACCCGTAAAGGCGGTGGTGAAATCATCAATCACCTTGGAACTTCAGCCTGGTATGCTCCTGGCGCAGCCGTTGCCAATATGGTGGAAGCAATCATTCGCGATCAGCGCAGGGTTTTCCCTGTTTGCGCCTATCTCAACGGCGAATACGGGTTGAACGACATTTATCTCGGTGTGCCTTGTATCATTGGTAAAAATGGTATTGAAAGCATAATCACATTGAACCTCAACGAGGCAGAAAAGAAATTGCTCGTTGAGTCGGCAAAATCTGTTAAGGCAACGATGGATGTTCTGGATGAGATGAAATTATTTTAAGGCTCAGGGCTCAGGGCACAAGGCTCAAGTAAGGGTTAAGGATTAAGGATTAAGGTAAAGAGGACTGTGTACGTCCTTTGATTTTCTTCATCCTTTTTTCAATTAAAACTTACTTGAGCCTTGCGCCTTGAGCCTTGAGCCTTTTGTTTATTTTTACCGGATGGAACCAGAACTCGGCAGGCTTGCTCAAACACTTGAAGGTGACTTATTCTGGGATACGATAACCAGAACAATTTATGCAACGGATGCTTCCATTTATCGGGAAATTCCTGCTGCCGTAGCCTATCCGAAAAATGCCGGAGATATCATCAAACTGGTCCGTTTTTCAAAAACGAACCACCTTTCGTTGATTCCCCGGACGGCAGGAACCTCACTGGCTGGCCAGGTGGTTGGCCCGGGCATTGTTGTAGATGTATCCAGATACATGAACCGGGTTATTGAAGTGAATGCTGCTGAGCGTTTTGCCTGGGTAGAGCCGGGGGTTGTTCTCGATGAGCTGAATAACCAATTAAGGGATCAAAAACTGTTTTTCGGACCCGAAACGAGCACGTCAAATCGATGTATGATCGGCGGGATGCTGGGAAATAACGCTTGCGGCCTGCATTCATTGGTTTATGGCAGCACGAGGGATCATACTCTTGCTGTAAAGGCTGTTCTCAGCGATGGTTCAGTTGCTGAATTCTCCGACCTTAACCGTGAGGCTTTTGCACAGAAATGTCTGGGTAATAACCTGGAAAACAGGATTTATCAGGAAATCAATCAGATAATCAGCGACCCGGTGAACCGGAAGGAAATCCGCGATGGATATCCGGATCCTGAAGTTCCCAGAAGAAATACCGGTTATGCCCTTGATCTTCTGCTGGATACTGAACCGTTTTTGGCCAATGGCAAACCTTTCAACCTATGCATGTTACTTGGAGGCTCCGAAGGTACACTGGTTTTCTTTACGGCCATAAAACTCAATCTGTCGGAATTGCCTCCTGTCAATAAGGCACTTATTTGTGCGCACTTCACATCGCTTGTTGATTCATTAAATGCCAACCTGGTTGTTCTGAAGCACTCCCCTGCTGCGGTGGAACTGATGGACCATGTTGTTCTCGATTGTACGAAAACTAATCATACCCAGAAGGCCAACCGGTTTTTCCTCGTGGGTGAGCCCCGTACCATCCTGATTATTGAATTTGCTGAGAAATCAAGGAAAAAACTTGATCATAAGATTAAAGAAACCATTCAGGATTTGGTATCACAGGGACTTGGATATGCTTACCCCGTAATTCAAGGCCCTGATATTAAGAAAGTATGGAATTTGAGAAAGGCCGGACTGGGTTCACTGGCAAACATACCGGGAGATCAGAAACCGGTTACGGTTATTGAAGATATCGCAGTTCCAGTTTCGAGGCAAAAGGATTATATCCTCGAGATGAAAGAACTTTTCGCGCGTCACGGGATGACCTGCGTTTATCATGCCCATGTGGGTACCGGGGAACTCCATCTCAGGCCCTCATTGAACCTGAAGGTTCCTGCTGATATTTTGCGGTTTAAAATGATAGCAGCTGAGACTCTGCCTATCATTAAGAAATACAGGGGGTCATTGAGCGGTGAGCATGGCGACGGGAGGCTGAGGGCTGCGATGATTCCATTCCTGTTGGGTGATCATAATTACCAGTTAATCAAGAGGATAAAAAATATATTTGATCCTGACAACCTGTTCAATCCGGGTAAAATCACCCAAGCTCCCCCGATGGAGAAATTCCTCAGGAATGAACCCGGATTGCCAACTCCGGAGATCACAACCTACCAGGACTTTTCCGCAACCCTGGGTGTGGTAAGGGCTGCCGAAAAATGCAATGGCAGCGGGGATTGCCGGAAGTCGCAGCAGGCGGACGGAGGCATGTGCCCATCGTATCAGGCAACTCACGATGAAAAAGACACTACCCGTGCCCGGGCAAATATCCTCCGTGAATATCTGATTAAACCAAACGGGAATAATCCTTTTGATCATCCCGAGATATTTGAGATCCTCGACCTCTGCCTGTCGTGCAAGGCCTGTAAGTCAGAATGCCCGTCGAGTGTGGATATGGCTAAATTAAAGGCTGAATTTCTGCAACATTGGTATGATGTACATAGAATTCCATTCCGAACCCGGTTTATTGCCTATTTGCCTGTTTTATATCGATTTTTACAACCTTTCTCCCGTTTGGTAAATGTCATCATGCAAACAGCCCCTTTCTCAGGTGCCTTCAAAAGGACCGTTGGATTCCACCCTGACCGGTCGATGCCACCTTTGGCAAAGCAATCCCTTTATGGTTGGATGAACCGTAACTTATTAACTATTAATGCATCAGAAAGAGATCAAAAAGGATTTGTTTACCTTTTTCCAGATGAATTTACGAATCATCAGGACGCCTCAATCGGGATAAAAGCTATTAAGCTACTGACCAGATTAGGGTATAATGTAAAAATTGCCGGTAAAACCCTAAGTGGCCGGACGTTCATTTCAAAAGGGTTATTGCGGAAAGCCAGATCAATAGCGCGTGAGAATGTCAGTCTTTACCATAATCTGGTTAGCGAAGAGCACCCGCTGATCGGAATTGAACCTTCTGCGATATTGGGATTTCGTGACGAGTTTCCGGATCTGGTAGGAAATGACATGAGACAGCAAGCTATCCAACTGGGTGGACATTCAATGCTCATCGAGGAATTCCTGGAACGGGAAATGAGGGCCGGAAGAATATCAGCGGATACTTTCACCCTGGAATATAGAAAAGTAATCCTTCATGGCCATTGTCACCAAAAGGCGGTAGCATCCACTTCATCAACACTTTACGTTTTAAATTTTCCAAAAAATTACGAATGTTCAGAAATCCCTTCCGGCTGCTGCGGCATGGCTGGCGCCTTCGGTTTTGAGAAAGAGCATTTTGACCTCTCGATGAAGGTAGGCGAACTGGTGCTATTTCCATGGGTAAGGGAAGCTGATGAAAAGGATTTGATCTGTGCATCCGGCACATCCTGCCGGCATCAGATTCTCGATGGAACGGGTAAAAGGGCGTTGCATCCTGTGGAGGTACTTTTTGATGCGCTGCGTGGGTACCGGTAAAGACGCAAATATGCGTCTCTTATATAACCTCTTTTGTCAAGCTGCCTCAAGTTTAGCGATTATTTTCTTTAATTTGTTGATTTTCTTTTCGTTATATTTTTTTTGAAAATTGATTAAGTTAGTCCGGTTAAACGCTTCTTTGTTCTGTA
>QYQM01000164.1 GCA_007280905.1 Porphyromonadaceae bacterium
TACAGAACAAAGAAGCGTTTAACCGGACTAACTTAATCAATTTTCAAAAAAAATATAACGAAAAGAAAATCAACAAATTAAAGAAAATAATCGCTAAACTTGAGGCAGCTTGACAAAAGAGGTTATATAAGAGACGCATATCATGCGTCTCTACGTGAAATTAATTCAACGTAATGAGCCATTCCAATGATCGTGAATACAGTAACGGTGAAATTACTGTTTTCTGGAAGCCGGATGCCTGTATACATTCAACGGTATGTTTTATGAAACTGCGGAAGGTGTTTGATCCGGCCAAACGACCATGGGTAAATATGCAAGGGGCTACTACACAAGACATTATCGATATTGTGGAGCAATGCCCGACGGATGCATTAACCTGGAAATGGAATCGTAACCTTACTACAACGGAGAAAGAAGTACTCAAAAGCGAACCGGCTGGCGAAGAACTGGTCCCGACACCGGTAACCGAGATAACCATTATTGAAAACGGTCCGGCATTGATCAAAGGTAAATTCAGGATGACCAAAACATCAGGAGAAAAGATCGAAACTGCCAAACAGATTGCCTTATGCCGATGCGGCACCAGCCATAATAAACCATTCTGCGACGGCTCTCACCGTACATCGGGGTTTAAGGGATGATGAAGATGGTCAGAGGTTAGAGATTCGAATTTAGAATTCCGAATTCTGAAGTTCAAGATTCAAGTATGGCTCGGGCTGGCTCATCATTAACCCCAGACTGAAGGTTGGGGTTTCAAGGCCAGGAAGGTGCACTTCTAACCTCTAACCTGTCTATTTTTCGTCCGGCAGATAAATCTCCACATTCGTCCGCGTATCGCCCAACAGATACTGGGCAAAATAATACCACATCGCATGATCGAAATATTTGGTATAGGTGCCATATCCATGGCGCTGACCCGGCATGATCATAAAATCAAATCGTTTGCCGGCCTGGATTAATGCATCGGCGACGCGGATAGTGTTACCCGGATGAACGTTATTGTCAATATCCCCTGTAACCAGCATCAGGTGACCTTTTAGGTTTTTAGCCAGATCCTGGTTTTTGTTGATTTTCGATTCAAAGATGATAACAGTCTCTTTCTTAACTGTATCCTCCGCATACCACGGCTCCTCTTTCTTTACGTCCTCCTTTTTCTTCATGTCATCCTCTTTCTTAACGTCCTTAACGTCCTTCACATCCTTATCGGTCTTTGCCTTAACGGTTTTGGTGACCTCCTTTACTCCGTTGTGCGTTTCTCCCCACCACAGATTGTATATGTTGTTATCATGGTTCCCTGAGGAAGAAACAGCTGCAGTATAGAAATCGGGATAGGTCAGGATGGCCGCGGTCGACATGAAACCGCCGCCTGAATGACCATAAATCCCGACTTTGGTGATGTCTATGAAATCATACCGGTCGGCCAGCTGTTCCAGTGCATATTTATCATCGGCAAGTGCATAATCACGAAGGTTGTCATAGCCATAGGTGTGATAATACTTGTAGCGTTTAGGACTGCCGCCTCGATGACCCACTGATATGACTACGAAGCCAAGCTGGGCCAGTGATTGGTTTTTGCCGCCGGTGGTGGTAAATCGGATGGATACACTCTCGGTTTGAGGTCCGGGATACACATACGAGATAATGGGATACTTGCGGTCTTTTTCCATTTTGAAAGGCTTCCACATTTCGCCGTATAAATCGGTTACTCCATCCACAGCCTTTACTTTAAACCGTTCAGGCATTTGCCAGCCGGTTTCGATTAATCGCCTGAGATCCATCGTTTCAAGGTCAAGCAGTATGTTCCCCTTATTGTCGCGGAGTATCGATTTCGGCGCTAAATCAATACGTGAATAGTTGTCGACCATGTATTTGCTCGATTCGGGGAAACTAACTGAGTGAGTGGCGTCTTCAGGGGTAACCAGCTGAAATCCGCTTCCGTCCAGTTTTGCCTTGTAAATCAGGGCATAATTGGGATTGATGCCGGGCTCATGGTCGAATCCTTCGAAATAAATTTCTCTGGCGAGGGTATCAATCCGGCTGACGTTTCCAACAATAAAATTGCCCGATGTGATGGCATTCTTGAGGTTGCCCTGACCGTCATACAGGTAAAGTTGGCCGAATCCGGTACGCTCCGACCACCAGATCATATCTTTACCATCATTGATGACATGAAGATTGGTGTATGCATTGTTGAAATAGGGTTCACTGGTTTCTGAGAAAAGAACTTTAGATTCACCGGTTGCTGTATTGGCCAGGCACACATCGATCTTGGCACAGGTCCGGTCTTTCCGGATGAAAACCAGTTCATCCGTTCTTTTATTGATGAGATCTACACCTAAAGTTTGATCTTTCCATTTGTCAGTTTGGATCTTGACTCCCTTTTTGCTGTCCACATCAAATACCCATAATTCGCTTTGGGGTACGTTTTCATCACCCGGCATGGCATAGCGGTAGGATTCCAGCTCCGGCCTGGGATTTTTCAGGACATTGATCACCCATAGGTCTTTAACCTTGCGGGAATCGTGCCGGTCAGTATAGAATTTCTTATTGTCATCCATCCATCGCGCTGATGCACGAAGACGTTTGGTTGTGGTGGTATCTTCAGCATCAGCCTGCCACGAATAGTATCTTTCACCATCTGTAGTCAGCTGGTATTCAATACTATCCTTGTCCTTGCCTTTCATCAGGAAAAGATTGTGTTTCCGGGCAAATACAATCCAGGTAGAATCTTTGTTGTAATTCTTCCATCCCTCATCCTTTTTCTTTTCCTTTTCGATGGTATCCGCCAGGATGACTTCTTTACTGGCAAGCTTGTACTCAAACTTGAAACTGTCGATCTCAAAATTGAAAGATTTGTTGTCGTCCTTGAATTTCAAATTTTTGATTGGAAGATCAAGGTGATTGACAGGCCTTAAGATCATCTGGTTAATCTTTGCTGCCATATAATACACATCAAATAAGGGAGATTTGGTCTTTTTGGCCGGATCAACCATCCACCAAAGATTTGCGTCGCCAGTTTTGTAGGAATACCAGAAAAGGTCCGATTTTTTCAGCCAGTTGGGTTGTACGGAGGAGCTTCCTATCATTTTTCCAAGATTCTCATTGCCATACTTTTCGGCTGCCCTGAAATCGGCTTTGTATTGCCCGTATGACAAGGAACAGGCAAAAACAAGAACGAATACCAGTAAGTACTTTTTCATTTTTTTAGATTGCGTTGATTAGTTGATTTGTCGGTTATAAAAATAGATGGATTTACATACCATGGATTGGGTTTAACATTTTTTAAGAACTGCCGGCTGTTTTTATCGTGCCAAGGCGGCGATTGAGTCGCGGGCTGCAGCTCTTAATGTAATTGCAGGCAGGTATTTTGGATTCAACCGGTAGAGCTCATCCGCCAACTGTAAAGCCTGATCAAAGCGCTTGGAATCGAGGTAATTCCAGATCATTAACTCGCGTGCCGGTTCACTTTCGGGATGAATCCGGAGGAGTTGGTTTGCCGCCTGATCTGAACCGTCCGGATCATGCATTTTCCGGAGGCTCCATCCGAGGTACAGCCAGGCCGTTTCATTGCCCGGATCATCACGGGTAACGTCCTTAAAAATACTGGCGGATTCAATATACTGCCCGGTTGTAAAAAGCTGGTATCCTTTAAGATCTCTTTTATCTTCGCGATGCAAAACCAAACACATGGGGTAGCCTTCAACGTTAATACTGTGAATAGTTTGAGCAGGTTGCCATAATTTGCGCTGCAATCCGGACGGTCCAAGGTAAGCATTGACAAAAAGTCCATAATCCCAATTGTACCGGCCCCTCTCGTACCAGTTTGTATAAACTGTTTTGATCTTCGGGAAACTTTTTTCAAAAAAGGGCTCAAGAGGGAAATTGGAGGCAATGATCAGGGTATCTGCGCCCGGTTTAGTAAGTATTTCTTTGTCCAGCCATTTCACTCCCGGACCCAGCGAGTTAAAGTAATAATCTGTTTCATACCTGCCGTAAGCCCTGGAAACCCCGCCCGATATACGGTTAAAGTAAACATATTCAACAGGATGATTTTTAACGATATGCACCAACGGACCGGTAAGTCCGAGAGCCAGGAAAACAACAATGCCCCATCGGAACGACGGTTTTTTTAATCGCAGATAAATCAGGTACCATCCACTGGCAGAAAGCACCACTAAAAACGGATAAATAAAAAGAAGGTGACGGATATTTCCATACAGGTTGGAATGGCGTATGATAACCCAGAAGAGAGGGAATAAGGCACAAAAAACAAGTAAAAAAAAGAGAAGAGAGCCCTGTTTTTTTAAGAGGGGCCAGCACAGGAGAAGACCGGTAAGAATGATGGCTGGAGATGTCAGAAGGAAATATTTTGGTGCATAATACCAGGGCAGGTTTTCTGACCAAAACAATTTTCCTTCAAAAAGTTGCCTGATACTCACCATATAATGCGTCATCTGGTTAAGTGACTCAATAGAGTGCCGGATGGGATTCTGCAGTCCATACGGCCAGTTCACCACGCCGAGAATACAGGCCAATAAAATGGTTATCAATAAGGAAAGAGACAGCCTGATCGCGAATTTCGATTTTGCTTTGTTTTCCAGTGGCTGTTTGATCCAGGCTTGTATGGCTGAAAAAGCAAGGATTATCGGAATGATGACGAGGCCGCCCACGCGTACCGAGATAGCGAAACCCATTCCGGCAGCCATACCGGCAAGGTATCCGATATGGATGACCGGCAATCTCCGGAGGAATTTCAACAGGTAAAAGATTGCGACAATATATCCGAGTGCAAAAGGAATATCTTTCAGGTTGTTAAAGGTATGGCCCAGGAAAACCGGCGATAGCAGCAGGAAAAGTATTGCCAGGATTCCGGCGCCGTAACCAGCTATTTCCGTAGCCAGTAAACCGGTAAAAGCAATAGTCAGAGCACCGGCCAGCGAATTGATAACATGCCGGGTAAGATAAGGTTCCCGAAAACGGAATGTCTTGTTAATCAGATAGCTGAAGTTATCAATGGATTGCCCGTAATACTTCAGATAGGTTAACGGCGTATAAATTGATGAAGTATCTTTACCTCGCGTGGCAAAGAAATTATACACATTTTCGGCCTGAAGGTAATGAACCGGTTCATCCCCTGAAATTCCGGTATCCAGGCTCAGCAATGGCAGCAGAACAAATGGAAGACAGCATAAAATGGTAAAAATCCAATGCCTTTTTCTGTTGGAATTACCGGTTGCAACATCCTTTTCCATGATGTTGCATTAATCGTGGAACTTCCTGACGAAATAGAGAGGACGGTGCTGGCTCTCCTTATAGATGCGAAAGATGTACTCACCAATAACTCCCAGGAACGTAAGCTGTATCGAACCCAGAAAATAGATGCTGAGGAGGGTTGACGACCAGCCGGTTATAGCAAACCCGGCGAGTTTTGCGATGAGTGTGTAAAGTCCGGCAAGAAAGAAAATCACAATACCGATGATTCCAAGATAGAGGCAAATTCGTATTGGAAATTTGGAGAATGAAAAGATAGCATCCGAGCTGAGGGCTAACAGATTGAAATAGTTCATTTTGGATTTACCCTGATAACGTTCTTCGCGCCGATATTCGACGAACCCCTGCCGGAATCCGATAAAATGCCTGAGCCCTGGCAGATACCTGATAGATTCAGTAAATTGAAGCAGGGCAGCCAGGGCATCCCGGTTCATGGCTGAAAAATTACCTACATTGTCGATGTCAGGGAAGCCCGAAAATCGTTTAAAGGTTTTGTGGAACGATAAAGCCAGCAGGTTTCGCCCTTTCAGATTGGGTTTATTGGTACGTTTTCCAAAAATGACATCAAATTCATCCGAAAGCAGCATCCGGTACATCACCGGGATCACTTCAGGAGGATCCTGCAGGTCGCCGTCCATCATCACAACAAAACGGCCTTTGGCAAAAGTAAGTCCGGCTGTAAATGCGGCCTGATGGCCGAAATTTTTTGACAATTCCAGAATTTTAATCCGGGTATCGGTTTTCCGGGCTTCGGCCAGCCTGTTAACAGTGCCATCCTTGCTCCCGTCGTCCACAAATATGATCTCAAAATCACCGGTAATGCCTGTCAAAACCGAAATCGTCCGTTCGACCAGGTCACCAACCAGGTATTCCTCATTGTAAAGCGGTATGACGACTGATATTTCCATAAACATTTCGTAGAGACGCATAATTATGCGTCTCTACACGTTTTTCCAATTTAAAGATCTATCCAGGAATTTCCTTCGCTATTTGATTTTACTACTGCCTCGATAAACCGCATGCCTCTGATCCCTTCTTCGATCCCCGGAAACTGACCGGGAACCGTTTTTTCACCCCTGATGGCTTTAGCGGCACCTTTATAGAGATTGCCGAATGCTTCATAGATCCCTTCCGGATGGCCGGGAGGCAGCACATGGCTTTCCCTGGCAAAATCGGACAAATAATCATATCCGGGTTTGATGATTTCAAAAGGAGCTCCTTCATGCATCATTTTCAGGACATTCGGGTTCTCCTGTTCCCAATGGAATGCACCTTCGGTTCCATAAACACTGATCTGAAGGTTATTTTCTTCACCGGTGGCAATTTGTGAAGAGCGTATTACGCCGGTGAGGTTTTCATCGAATTTCAGTAATACATTGCCGTCAATATCCAGCGGATTTTCCGGTTTCAAAGTGCTCAATACTGCCAATACCTGTTTGATTTTCAATCCGGTAGTATATTCAATCATATTGAATGCATGAACTCCGATATCGCCCATGCAGGAGCTTATTCCGGCAACCTTGGGATCAAGCCGCCATACGGCCAGTTTGGCATTTCCGCCATGGATGATCGGGTTGATCCAACCCTGAAGATATTGAGCATCAATGCGCTGAATGGTGCCAATGGCTCCGGATTCGATTCTGTGTTTCATCTCGCGCACCATAGGATAGCCGGTATAGGTATGAGTCAGGCAGAAAACCAGGTTGTTTTTTTCCGCAATTTCCTTAAGTTCAATCGCTTCTGATGAGGTGAGAGTAACCGGTTTTTCGCAGATCACATGATATCCTTTGCTGAGCAGTTTTTTTGCATGTACGAAATGCAGAAAGTTTGGAGTTACGATCGAAACCACTTGAATGCGCTCAGATACAGGCATTCCGCTTTCACCAAGTAGGAATGAATCGATATCGGGATAAACCCTTCTGAAATCGATATCTTCTTCACGGGCAAATTCTTTGGCGCGTTCGAAATCCACATCGAACACCCCGCCAACCAGCTCGAAAGAGTTAGCAATTTTTGCAGCAATCCGGTGGGCACCGCCGATGAAGGCGCCTTTGCCCCCGCCGATCATACCCCAGCGAAATTTTTTCATATGATTTTACATCTATTTGTCAATCAAGCAGTTTTAGTTTTTTTCCGCATTATCGTTGTAAAGACAATGGCGAAAATCACAATCAGAAGGGCGGGCAAAACCGCTGTATACCGAAGAATTTCCTGACCGGTTGCCCCATGATCGGTAAACGCACCGGAAATTGGCAGAAATATGGAGATTGAAAGCATCCCTGCCCCACTGAGAATGGACAGACCGAGTGCGCCGCTTTCCGGCACATTTTCCGATACAAAGCCCAGCATGGTTGGCCAGAAAAAGCAAATTCCTATTGCGAAAATGCCAGCTGCCAATATTGTCAGAGCCGAACTCGAAACGTAACTTAAAAGCAGCAAGCCGACCATGCTGACAATTGCAGAAAAGAAGAGCATCCCTGTTGTATTAATCCGGTGAACAACCGGACCGGCGAATAAACGGCCGATAGCCATAATGCCGTTAATAAAAGCAAGGATCAGGATAGGTGCCACGCCAGTATCCTTTAGGAGAGTTTCGATCCGTTGGGTGGTTGTAAGTTCTGTAGCGGCAGTAAATAACATACAAAAAAGCATGATAAGAAATAGTGGTTTTAATATAGCTTTCCACATAGAACCATAAGAAATCCCCATTTCGACTCTTTCGGTTTTCGGAAACTTTAACCCAAACATCATTGAACCATAAACGATTAGTGGAATAAATAGTGTTGCAACTAGATATGGCCAATCGAGTTTCAAAACATCTTGTATCAGGTATGCAAGTAATCCACCAATAACAATCCCTCCAGGAAACCAAACATGAAAACGATTCAGCATTTTAGTCTTCATGTCAGGGAATATCCTTGCAACAAGAGGATTACAACCTGCTTCTATACTGCCGTTTCCAACTCCAATAAACAAGGTACCCAAGAAAAGCGATAAAAAGCCAGTTGCCATAATGGTTAAAACGATTCCCACGGTATGCATTATAAAGGCGATCCATATAAACCTTTTCATTCCGATTAGGTCAACAAGTGGTCCACCAATGAATTGCGCCAGGGTAAATCCCCAAAAGGCAGTTCCGAAGGCCCAGCCAATTTGTTCCTTATTCATACCAAAGAGCTCACCATAAACAGGCTCAAGACGAGCGCGGATGGCAAAAGTCATAGCTGTTGTAACCAAGGCGATGCAACTTAGTAAAAAAAGCTTTTTTGCATTGTATTCTTTTGAATTCATTTTGAAAGGGTTTAGATTTTGAACTTAAAAATAGATATTTTTGGTTAATTCAACTAAACAATCAGAATCTATGGGACGACCAGTAACCTTATTCACCGGCCAGTGGGCTGATCTGGCTTTTGAAACACTCTGTAAGAAAGCATCCGGTTTCGGATATGACGGACTCGAGCTGGCTTGCTGGGGCGATCATTTTGAAATAAACAAGGCAGATCAGGCCTATTGTGACGGACGGCGCGAGCTTTTGGCTAAATATGACCTCCAAACATGGGCGATATCTAATCACCTCGTTGGTCAGGCTGTTTGCGACCGTATCGATGAACGGCATAAATCCATTCTGCCCGATTATATCTGGGGTGATGGTGAACCGGAAGGAGTTCGGCAACGCGCAGCTCGGGAAATAATAAAAACCGCTCATGCCGCCAAACGCCTCGGTGTTGGAGTGGTCTGCGGATTCACCGGCAGTTCCATTTGGCACCTCAACTACTCTTTCCCGCCGGTAACACCGGCGATGATCGATGCAGGGTTTGCTGATTTTGCAAAACGTTGGAAACCAATCCTGGATGAGTTTCAGAAGTTAGGTATCCGGTTTGCACTGGAGGTTCATCCCACCGAAATTGCATTTGATATCGCCACAGCCGAAAGAGCATTAAAAGCAATCGATTACCATCCTGCCTTTGGATTCAATTATGACCCCAGCCATTTCGGCTATCAGGGAGTCGATTATATCGGTTTTCTGTACAAGTTTGCTGACCGGATTTTCCATGTTCACATGAAAGATGTCGGCTGGTCACCATTCCCAACTGAAGCCGGGGTGTTCGGCGGTAATCTTGATTTTGGAGATCGCCGCCGTTACTGGGATTTCAGAAGTCTGGGCCGCGGAAATATTGAATTCGAAGAGATTATCCGTGCTTTAAACCGGATCAAATATGCCGGGCCGCTATCAGTTGAATGGGAGGACAGCGGGATGGATCGTGAGCATGGTGCCGCCGAAGCCTGCGAATACGTCAACAGCGTTGATTTCCCATCGTCGGATATTGCGTTCGATGCGGCATTCCAATAGAGTTGTCAACTTTTTAAAAGTTGACAACTCTAAATAAGCCGTTCCAATAACTTTTTGGTCAGCATGATACCTTCTTCTTCGGAATAGTTGCTGCCTTCGTATTCGACATCGATGTATCCGCGATAGCCTGATTTCTTGACAATCTGTATCATCCGGGCAAAGTCGATAGTGGTTTCGTTGCCATCTTTATCGAAATCATAGGATTTTCCGCTGACTCCTTTGGCGAATGGCATCAGTTCCTCGACTCCTTTATAACGGTCATATTCCTGACCAGCACTGATCCGGAAGTTTCCGAAATCGGGCAGGGTACCCACGTTTGGCATTTTAACTGTTCTGATAACATTGCTCAACCAGCTTCCATCGGATGAATGGCCGCCATGATTTTCCACTATGATGTTGATTCCCTTGGTCTGACCATATTCACATAACTTCCGAAGGCCAAGGACCACATTGGCGGCATGCTCCTCCGGAGTACCGGAGCCACCGGCATTAACCCGGATCGAGTGGCAACCCAGGAATTGGGCTGCATCCACCCATTTTACATGATTCTCAACCGTTTTTAACCGCCCCTCCTCAGTAATCTCGCCAAGGTTTCCCTCCCCATCAACCATGATCAGCAGGTTGACAACAGCATGGTAATCGGTGATCCGTTTCAGTTCAGCCAGATATTTCGGATCCGTGACGTAATCGGCAAAGAACGAACTGACATATTCGACGGCAGTTATACCAAAATCACGTTTGGCTTTTACCGGGAACTCAAGGTTATCCAGCATTTTACTACCCAGGGCCCGATGAAGCGACCATTCAGCCAATGATATTTTGAATCGGGGTTCATTGCTGCATGATGACAGCAATTTCGGGGCAACCGCCATCCCGGCGACTGCCAAACCGGATGTTAGAAAGAAATCTCGTCTTTTCATATTATAACCTTTTTGATGTTTTCAGCTCTGAAATCCCCAGACTGAAGTCTGGGGTTAATGAAGAGCCAGACCGAGCGACAAGTGCGACCACAAGGGTCCGCCCCAACCTGAATCTGTAACTTCAAAATTCAAAACTGTTCTTCGAATCTCTAAATTCAAATTATAATTTCCTGATCCACACATTCCTGTACTTCACCGGATTCCCATGGTCCTGCAAGAGCAGTGGCATATCCCCGTGTGCTTCGTATTTGGGATAACCCGCATAAACCGTCCCGCCCTTTAATTCAAAATGATCCTGAACGAGAACGCCATTGTGAAAAACGGTCACGGAGGCGGGGTTAGTCAGGCTACCATCGGATGAGAACCGGGGTGCATGGAATACAATATTATAAGCCTGCCATTTGCCGGGTTTGCGTGAGGCATTTACCAACGGGGGTGATTGTTTATAAACCGATCCGGCCTGGCCATTGTAATAGGTTTCGTTTTCATACGAATCCAGCACCTGAACTTCATAAAGTGTTTGAATATATACGCCGCTGTTACCGCGGCCCTGGCCTTCGCTGATCACTTTTAATGGGGTCCGGAATTCCACATGCAACTGGCAATCTCCAAATTTTTCTTTGGTCATGATATCGCCTGTTCCATTGACTGTCATTTTCCTACAGCTGGTTTTCCATTTTGCAGGACCGGTTGTACCGATCCAATTGTTGATATCTTTAGCTTTTCCAAAAAGGATGATGGCATCTGACGGAGGAGCTTGTTTACATCCCGGATTGATTACCGGCGGTTTACGGGTCCAGTCTTCGGTGAGTGCCGGATCCTGTGAATGAGCAAATGAACCGAACAGGCATGCTGCAACCAGGAGCAGAATTAATTTTTTCATGATATCTTATTGATTTCCCAGGGTTTTCTAAATACTGGTTTTAAATAATTATTAGCTGCCTTTTCATTAAATGAACCGGTTTCAGCGTCCCAGTTAAGGGTGAGGCCGGTACGATAGGCAATATTTCCCAAATGTGCTACCCGGGCTACATCACGGCCGATGTTAATATTTGCTGCAGTTTCGAAATTACGTATTTTGATTGCATCGAGGAAATTCCGGACATGGAGGCGAAGATCATTTCCGGCGTTCACATTCCGCGGAACCGGCTCAGTAACAGGAACTCCATTGATTTGGGTGGGAATCACTTCCCAGAAATTACGATTGGCCCTTAAAACACCATTGGTACCATGAAAAGCTAACCCATGATCGAAACCGTACTCATTGGTTTGAAGCCCGAAATTATTCTGCCATACTATTACTGTCTGATCAAACTGATATTCAACGGTTAACGTATCGGGTGTTTCCATAGCGTCATTAGGAAATACCAGGTTCCCTCCTGTGGCCTTAATGGTATCCGGCTGATCCAGTTTAAGGGCCCACATTGCCATATCCAGCAAATGAACCCCCCAATCGGTCATTTTTCCGCCGGCATATTCCCAGAACCACCTGAAGTTGTAATGGAAGCGGTTCGGGTTGAAAGGCCTTAATGGGGCTGGTCCAAGCCAAAGGTTATAGTTTACGCCTGCCGGAACCGGTGTATCGGGCACTTTTGGAACGGAGTTGCCTCCATAGCGCCAAACATCAACGTAACTGATCGGGCCCAGTTTTTCCGATTGGATAAAATCGACCATTTCCTGCCAGTGCAATCCACTGCGCTGCCACTGCCCTACCTGAACTACCCTTTTGTAACGCCGTGCGGCATTCACCATCTGATCCGCTTCAAAAACAGAATTTGCAACAGGCTTTTCTACATAAATATCCTTGCCTGCCTGACAGGCCATTATGGTTATGAGAGCATGCCAATGGTCCGGAGTAGCAATGATAACTGCATCGATATCCTTCCGTTCCAGGACTTTTCTGAAATCTTCGTATTGATCCAGTTTAGGCACGATAATCTTTTTATCATATGCATATTTCTGGATATCAGCCATCCGATCTTCACGGATTTTTTTATCGATGTCGCAAACGGCCACCAGGTCAACATCAGGTTGTTCAATGAATGCGCAGGCATTGGCGAAACCCTGATTCCGGCAGCCGATAAGAGCAACCCGGAGCCGATCGTTCGGCCCTTTCCGGCAGGAGCAGGATTGCAGTCCCATTCCGGCAGGAATGAGACCCGCCAAACCGGCTCCGGCAGTCAGGCTCAGGCCGGTGCGTAAGAATTCCCTGCGGCTTTGAGCCATATTATAAATCAGATAATTTCCACGGTTCACGGTAATCCGGTTTGATCAACCGGTTTGCTTCGGGATCATTGATGAACTCTTCGTTTTTCGGATCCCAATAGATTTTCCGACCTGTTCTGATGGCAATGTTACCCATGTGAGCCATGGTTGCAACAGCCCTTCCGATTGTCGGGCTGGCGTTGGTTTCGCGATTGTCGGATTTGATACAATCGATAAAGTTCTTGATGTTCAGGTTGAGCCCCTGGCCTGTTCCTTTAATGCGGGCAACCTCTTCAACCAAAGGGCCGTTTGCCGAAACTTCAGGATGAACTTCCCAGCCGCCACGATCGGCCACCAGAGTTCCGTTGTTACCGATAAAGGCAACGCCATGATCCCGGTTCCAGTCGCCCATACCGATACCCATCGCGTGATCCCAGATTACATTGAATCCGTCAAATTCATAAATTACTTGCTGAGTATCAGGAGTTTCGATCGGACTTTCGAGGAAGGCCAGCTTGCCTCCGGAGCTCATGGCGGATTTGGGAAAGTCTGCCTTCATACCGGCGAGAGCCATATCCAGCAGATGCACACCCCAGTCGGTCATCAAACCACCGGCATAATCCCAGAACCAGCGGAAATTGAAATGGAAACGGTTACGGTTGAACTTGTGTTCCGGTGCCGGCCCTAACCACATTTCATAGTCTACTCCATCGGGTGTAGGTTCATCCGGTACTGGTCCGGGAGGCACCAGCCAGTTTTCATAACACCAGACTTTTACCGTGCGAATTTTACCCAGTTTGCCTGATTGTACAAATGCAAAAGCATCATTCCAGTGAGGATCGCTGCGCTGCCATTGTCCAACCTGCACAACCCGGTCATATTTCCGGGCTGCTTTTTCCATCTGAAAAGCTTCATAGATCGTCCTGGCCATCGGTTTTTCGACATATACATGCTTCCCGGCCTTGCAAGCTTCGATCATGATCGAAGCATGCCAATGATCTGGCGTACCAATAATTACCGCTTCAATATCTTTCCTTTCAAGCAATTTTCTGAAATCAGTAAACAACTCGGGTTTTTTGCCTGTCTTTTCTTCAACCTGGCCGGCACGCTTATTCAGCACGGTCTGATCCACGTCGCAGAGTGCAACACATTCTACATTCGGTTGGCGCAGAAAGGCCTGCAGGTCGGAAAAGCCCATACCATTGATACCGATGGCTCCTATAATCAGTTTGCCATCATCTTTTGGTGCACAGCCGACCGTTCCCGGGATCATTGACGCTGTGGCAACTACAGCAGCGGCAGTTGCGCTTGTTTTTACGAATTCTCTTCTGGAAGACATTTTTATGGTTGTTAGGCCCCAGACGGAAGTCTGGGGTTAGTGATGAGTTATTGGTTAAATTCTATCTAATTAATTGGCACATTGGCACATTGAACCATTGGCACATTCTTAATTGGTATATACTCCTGTGATGCGTTCAATGGCATACCTTGCCATCTCAGCGGTTTCTTCGTTTTTCTGAAGTTTTTTCAGTACCGGAAGAGCCTTATCGGTTCCATAAACGCTTAGCTCCTTGCAGATGTAGTTTTTAGCATCAGCCGAGCCGGTACCCTCGAGAAACTGCAGAAGATTTTTTTCGATCGTGGCATATTTTTCACCGACATCGTAGTTCTGCCTGATATAGTTGGTGAGGTCCTGCAGATTATACCGCGTATCGCCCGGTTTATAATCTTTCAGGTTCGACAGGATTTCTGCCAGGGTTAAAGGCCTGAATAACGGCCATTTGCTTTCAACGTTGAATGTTGGAAAAACCTCTGGCACTGCCTGGGTAACGGCACCTGTGGCCGCCCATTCGGCACCCCGTTGAAGGGTTACGATGAAACCGACGCATTCCATAGCCGGATAAGGGGCATCTCCCATGGCATGTCCGAGTGCGGTATGGAAAACGCGGCCCTTACCATAGTTAATAGTCATCAGCATAGGTTCATGCTGACCTGTTCCTTTATTGGCAGTATCAGCGAAAGCGGTAGCTAAAACGGTCAGGTTTTCTGCCGGTCCGCGAAGTTCGCTGTACAGTTCATCCTGAGAATGCATCCAAATGGCCGGCAATCCTTTGGTAATAGGATGTGCGGTATCCCGGATTGTTACCCGGAATGCATGCTGCGGACCATGAGAACCAGCTCTGCCCGGGAAGGTATCGCGCACAAAACCGCCATCTCTCCAGCGGATATAAGGGCCGTCTTTTTCACTGCGGTCGCCCCAGCCGCCCAAGCCGATCATTTTGTTGTATTCTTTCCAATCGGCAAAAGCATTATCAGCAGCATGGTAGATTACCACCCCGCCTCCTCCGGAAACATAAGCTTCGAAAGCCTTTTTGGTCACTTCAGGCCAGGAATCGCCATTATAATCGAGAACAACCACCTGGTATTTCGAAAAATCAGGTTTAAAGGTTGACATATCCTTACCAGTGGCCGGAGTCTGTGCAACATCTACCGAAAATAGTCCTGAGTTTTCCAGTATCTGCTTAAGAACCGGGGTGGAACCTTGCCAGTTGTGGTTATTCTGACCACTGATAATCAGGGCCCGGTTGGGAGCATCGGATACCGGAGATTGCGTGCAGGAGGGTACCAATAGGATCAAACCAAGTATACCGGTTGATATAACGAATGATAAGATGATCTTTTTCATTGCTTTAATAGTTTAGGTTAGTTGCCTTCGAGTTTCCATGGGCTCCTGAACGGACGCCTTAACATACGGGATGCGATCGGATCACCCACAAATTCCTGTGTATCCGGATTCCAGTTCAGTTTCCTTCCGGTAAGCATCGCAATTTCACCCAGCAGGGCAGCGGAGATGGAACGGTGAGCTACCTGGCAGGGAGTAATTGTCTCTTTGCGGGTCCGGATGCAGTCGAGCAGGTTCTGGGCATGGTCGAGGCTCTGATATAATCTGATTTCGTTATCGCTAATCTTTTCATCCAGGATTTTCGGATCACTGGCGAACAGACGATTGCCGCGATCGACATGGATCCAGCCTTTATCACCATACCAGCAAACGCCCATTCCATGGGGAACCTGGCGCGCATTGGCATAAACCATTTCAACGCCTGTGGCATATTTGGCATGTATCCGGTATTCAACGGGTACATCAAAGATACCTTCGCGAGGATAGACACCTTTACCTTCAATTTCGATCGGCCCGGTGCGATCCAGTCCAAGGCCCCAATGGGCAATATCGATGTGATGACCGGCCCAGTCGGTGAGCTGTCCGCCGGAATAAGCCAGGATCCATCTCCAGTCCCAATGGCAAACACCACGATAGAGTTCTTTCGGAGCCGGTCCTAACCACATGTCCCAATCCAATCCTTCAGGAACAGGTTGTACCGGGTAAGGTTTGTTGGTAGGTCCGCCATCGGGCAAGCCAACTTCAACGTGGGTGACTTTACCAATACGGCCATTGATTACCAGTTCGCATGCCCGGTGAAAATGTGCCTCTGAACGCTGCCAGCTGCCTGTTTGCCAGATGACCTTATTTTTTTCAACGGCTTCGATGATCTTTTTGCCTTCCCAGATGGTGCGGGCAAGCGGTTTCTGACCGTAAATATCGAGTTTAGCGTTTGCACAGGCCACTGCGATGATTCCGTGCCACTGATCAGGCAGGGCAAGAATAACGGCATCCACTTTTTCTTTTGCAAGAAATTCGCGGAAGTCGGAATGGATGCGGGCATCGGTATTTCCATACTTTGTATCCATGGCTGTTTTTGCCTGATCGCGATGTGCTTTATCCACATCACAGGAAGCGACCATCTGGACTTCCTTTTTACCCATAAACTCGTGCATATCACCGGTTCCCATCGATCCTGCTCCGATGACTCCCATCACGATACGGTCGCTCGGGACGGTTGCTCCGTCTTTTCCCAGGGCGGTTCCGGGTATGATATAGGGCAATGCGATTGCAGCCCCGGCGATCCCGGCCATTTTCCCGAAGAAAGACCTGCGGTTAATAATTTTTGGTTGACTCATGTTAATTAGGTTTAATCCCGTAAAGTTGTCGATTTTTTTACTATTAGAGTTGCCAACTTTTCAAAAGTTGACAACTCTACTTTAAATGAAAGATCTGAAGAATAGGGTTGTCGTCATCCTTGCTGTTATTGATCAGGTCGATCAGTTCCTTGCGTTTATCCGGAAATTTGATTTCGGCCTTCAGCGGACATCCGTCAACCAGACACTGTTTCAGGTAAATCAAACCATAAGTGGCGACTAAGAAACCATCCTGAGTCGGAGCCGGAGAAACGGGAAGGAATCCGTCAATATCATTGTGTATCAATTGTGGATATCCTTTAGGAAGGGTGCAACAATTTTTAGGTTTAGGTCGGAATAATTCCCCTGTTTCTTTCTGATAGACAACGATTATGTCATCATTCGTCTTTTGCTCAGGTAAACTGACATAGAAAATCAGGTAATCCGAAACTTCAAATTGAAGTAATAATTGATTATAAATA
>QYQM01000032.1 GCA_007280905.1 Porphyromonadaceae bacterium
GGTCAAATCATCGAGAAGTGGGTCAACGACAATACCGTACAGCATCGTTTCAGCACCACGGATGCTACGGAAAGCATGATGCTGTTTGAGCAGGTGCGGATCCCGCTGTATACTGCCAGCGGATCGGCCATGGACGCCAGGGCCTGGGGGCAGGAGCTGAGGAAGTTCCTGAAATCGACCTATTCCATCGAAAGTAAAGTAATGACCAAAGGTTTGGGTGGAGTGACGCTTGTTATCGGGGAGAAATAAAAATATCAACTTGAAAATCATGAAAACGAATCGGATTCTTATGATAGCTGTCTTTTCTTTCTGCTTCTCTGTTCTCGCTGATTCGCAGAACACGATCGGAAAGTTGGACGACCTGGGCAGGATAGCCCTGAACACCTGGGTGCCCGATCAGATCGAATATATGCCGGCAGCATCGAAAAGCAACCTCGGGAACAAGCTGAGCCAGATTGCTACCCGCTATGGCATGGGAGCCAGCGAGTTGCTGCCCAGGTTTATCATCACCGCAAACGTAGTGATCCAGTCGAAGGACATCACCTCAACAGCACCGCCCATGCATGCCCTGACGGTTGATATAACCATTTACATCGGCGACGGAATTGAAGGAAAGGTGTTTGCCAGTACAACGGTTTCCGGCAAGGGGGTTGGCGAGAACGAAACCAAAGCCTATACTGCTGCCCTGCGGAGCCTGGATCCCGCCAATAAGAACATCCAGAAATTCATGGAAGAGGGCAAGCGGAAGATCATCGCCTATTATAATTCCCGCTGCGATATCATCATCAAGGAGGCACAGATGCTGGAGAGCCAGAACCGGTTTGATGAAGCAATCTATGTCCTGATGTGCATTCCTGATGTTTGCCTCGACTGTTATAATAAAGCCATGGATGCCATTGGGCCGGTCTTCCAGAATAAGATCGACTGGGAATGTAAGGCCAAAGTAAACGCGGCACGGAACGTATGGAGTGCCGGACTGAATTATAATGCCGCCAATAAGGCTGCCGGATTTCTTGCATCCATCGATCCGGAAGCCGCTTGTTTCAATGATGCTGTTGCACTTACCGGAGAAATAGCCAAGCGGGTTAAAGAGATTGATGGCAGGGAATGGGACTTCATCCTCAAAAAGGAGATTGGTCTGGAGCGCGACCGGATCAAAGCCTGGAGGGATGTCGGAATTGCCTGGGGAACACATCAGCCGCAGAATATTGTGTATAAGAGTCTGTGGTAAATCCTGCTTCCCAGATCAAATGTATAATCTTTACAAAAAATAGTGTTCATGCTTACCAAGGAGAAATTAAACAAATCGATAACTAACCTGCCTGATTCATTTACAATTTATGAATTAATGAAGATCGAAAATAGCGAAACGACCAAGCTGGGCTATCCGATAACCCAGATCCTGGAAGCTGCCGGTCTGTCTTCTGCTGCATACTATCGGAAGAAACCTGTTGGGAAAGAGAAAACCCGCTCTGGCCCAAAGTCAGGGATCAGTGATGAAGTGCTGTTGGCTGAAATCAGGACGGAAATAAAGGAGAGTATTTTCGTGGACGAGGGATACAAAAAGATCTGGAAAAAGATCTTCACCCTGAAAGACGCATTTACTTGCCCTTGACAGGTTCTGATCATAAACTGACTACCTTTGACAAATGAAAATAGCAATTATAATTTCAACAAACGACTCTGAAACATCTTGGAACGCTTTCCGCTTTGCTAACTTTTGCATCGGGAACAACGAGGCAGTAAAAGTTTTTCTTATCGGCAAAGGCGTTGAAGCTGAGCAAGTGAGCGACGACAAATTCAACATTAAAGAGCAAATGGAAAAATTTATTGCGACAAAAGGCGAAATTCTTGCTTGCGGAACTTGTTTCAAAATCCGCAACTCAGGCGGGACAGAACTTTGTCCACTTTCAACAATGAACGATTTATATGAAATGGTAAAAGAAGCAGACAAGGTTATAACTTTCTAAAAAAATATTTCTATGGACAACCTGTATCAAATTTTAAAGTTGTGGCACATCATAAGTTTTGTATTTATGTCCATTCCACTCTTCAATCTCATAGTAGTTAATGAGCGTGCTTTGATGGGTTCATCGTTCAACTTCGGGACAGACCGTTATATGGAAAATATTATCAGACACGGTGCAGTAAGGTGTTATGTTTTTCAACTGTCGGTTTTTATTTCTGGAATTCTTTTGCTCGTTTATGGACACTGGGGTATTCAAGCATTGTGGACAAATTACATTCTGCTCGCAAAGACAATTATTCTTTTCACACTAATGGGACTGCTTTCGTATGTGCATTTCTCACTTCAACCAAAAATTGATTCGTTCTTCAACGACATCACTCCAGAGACAAAAGTGCCAGACAATTTTCTTGCATCGGTAAAACCATTTCGTGTTCTTCGCAAACGACTTGCGACAGTTTGTCTCTTCCTCGTTTTGACAACTATTATTCTCGGAATGCAAGTTTATGCACCATTTACTTTGGCATTAAATTTAATACTCATCGGACTTGCGGGACTTTTTGCCTGGAGAGTAAATAAGACACTTGTATTATTTGGGTGGGTATAAAACGGACAACAAGACAGAAGGGACGCAACACGCTGCCCATCCACACGGTTAATCATCCCCGGTATCTCTTAACGACCGCCTCCATCTCACCGAACTGCCGTTCCATACTGGTAAGCAGTTTAAACTGCGCCCTCGCCCTCTGTAGATTATGATGCTCGTGCTTGATTTTGAAGTAGTTGTCCCCGTCTATATAATCCGTTAGAAACCGAACCCCGATGATGTACGGAAAGAGTTTCCCTGCCAGCGGGAGATGTTCCAGTTCCGTTGGAGTAAGGGTGCTGCGGGTCTCCTGCAGGAAGCCTTTGGTATAAGCTTCAAACAGGCGGATATCCAATTCCACTTTCGACAAGTCGGGATCATCCTCAGCACCGGTATTGGTGGATGTACGGATACTATCACCGTAATCATAGTGCACATACCCCGGCATAACCGTATCGAGGTCAATCACACAAAGTCCTTTATCATTCTTGTCGAGTAGCACATTATTGAACTTCGTATCGTTATGCGTTATGCGTTGGGGAATCAATCCCTTTTGACCCAGGTGAAGTATCGTAACCATCTCCTCAGCCCTTTCCCATACGAATCCGACTTCAGCGGTTACCATGGAAGCCCGGCCAACGGGATCTATTTCAATGGTTTTCCTCAAAGTTTCCAGGCGTATATCGATATTGTGGAAATCCGGGATCGTCTCATGCAGGGGATCACCCGGCAGATCAGCAATCATCGACTGGAATTTACCGAACATGCGGCCGCCTTCAAACGCTTTTTCCGGTGTATCCACGATATCATAGCTCCGGTTATCCTCGATAAAAATGTACATCCTCCAATAGTTTCCATCGGGATCCTGAAAGAAGGACTTATTGTCCAGAGTTGGTATCAAAGTCAATCCCTGGCGGTCGGGATCGGCACCAGGAGTGTTTTCCAGTTTCATCCGGATATGACGTGTTACCCGGTCGATATTATCCATCAGTCCGGGTACATTCTTGAAAATCTTGTGATTAATCCGCTGCAGGATGTAATTATGACAGCCCGGCTCAGTTGTTTCAACCTTGTAAGTATCGTTTATATGGCCGCTACCGTATGGGAATGCGGTCAAAACCGTTCCCTCTGTAGTGAAATGCTTTGTGATAGCCTGTAAATTCTTCATGTTGTATTTAGAGGTTCTGTAAACGTACGCTGATTTATTTGGTTCAAGAAATTTATCAGGCTATCAACTTCAGGGCTGGTTCCGGTTTTTACATAATAGTTTGGCCCACCGATACATAAAATGCATCCTCAGGAAACCACGCCTGGCCAGGATCCACACGCTTGCCGACCGATCCCTGGCATACAGGTTCAACCTAAGGTTCTCAGGTTCTGCGGATACTTCGCTCACCGGACGGGCAACCCCGTTCCCATTTTCCTTGACATGCCCCTCGCAGATCCGGAAATCGCTGATCACGGCATTGATTCCGCCCTCATTCCGGACATGGATAAGCAGGGTATCAGCAGTAATGGCTGGTGCCGGCAGGTTCAGCCAGATCTGTTCCGGGGCATCGCCTCCGCCGTGCGACGGTAGCTTCCGGGGAGCCAGGAGGGTATTCAGATTGCCGTTTTTCACCGACCAGGCCACCGATTCAACCCGCGTATCGGCATCATCGCTCCATGCCAGACCCAGGGAATAATCGGTTCCTGGTTTTAATCCCGAAATAGCAAGTACGACATCCACCTTATCATACAGAATATCATCAAATTCAGGTCCATATCCGGCATCCCAGCGGTACGGACTTCCTTTAACAACCCGCACGGTAACCGGAGGCTGATTTACCTCACTGTCCTTTCCGGCTTTCCCCAGGTCAGCAGGAAATTGTTCCGGCAATCCAGTACCGGCTTCTCCGTAACGCGGGTATCCTCCCCTCCGCCATTGCCGTCGAGCATCCTGAAACCGGGCGATAGGTTTTTGCCGCCATGCAACTGCCCATTCGTGAAGATGCTGACCTCCTTTACCTGCAAAGCGGAATTGCCCCTGTTCATAATACCGCCGTCAATCACCACGTAATCTTTTCCGGGGAGGAGCCCGAACCGCAGCCCCAACCCCGGCCTGCCAACTTTGGAACTATTGATCACCAGGTATTTCCCGGTTTCGCCGCCGTGAACAAAATCCGAAAGATTGTACTTCGCCTTTCGCAAGGGTTCATTGGTTGAATCCTTCTCAATTCGCAGGCAGGCACCGGTGATGATTTTCTTCTGGTCACGGGTCCGGATAATTTCATATACCCCCTGGGCAGGTGTAACCAATTACCGATAATTAAAAAAAACCGAATATCTTCTCTTTTAGGTATCTTTAAGTTCTTCAACAGGAAAACAATGAAAACACTGATCTTAACCATGACCCTTTTAACATCTTCTCTTCTCATGCAGGCTCATCATACAAAAGTGATTCATCTCTGGCCCACTAGTGTTCCGGGTGAAACCAAGCCGAAACCTGGCCGGGACTGGCTGCAAACTGGCTAAAAAAAATTATTTTACCACAATAGGCACATAGGTCACAATAGAAGGACAAAAATAATGGTAACTGAACTTTTTGCCATTTTGCAAGAAGGGCGTTCAATGAAAAGATTCCTGTTTTCAGTTTTGATACTCACGGGACTGACTTACTCATATCCTGTTTATCCTAAACCGACCATTGGAGCCGAAAAAGCTAAACCATTCACTCGCTTCCAGCCGTTTGAGTGGATCGCCACAGGGTTTGGAAAAGCAATCCTGATCCACCCGAAGAAAATAGCAAAAATGCTGGGCTCGGCTTATGCACAGGAACCCAGCCCAGAAGATGTTAACGAATATTACAAGGCACTTTCGCAAACCGATAACCCACAACTCACAACAATCACAACAATCACAACCGATAACCGATAACCGATAACCGACAACCGATAACATCATGAATACTACCTCCCGCGAAATCACCGGCCAACCTTCAAACGAACGTTCGGCCTTTTTCAAGAACCGCTATCTTAATGCTCCACTGATGGTTGACATTGAATATATCAAGCATCTGACCGATTCCCATAAGCATACCGATGGAATGGAAATTCAGGAGCGACGGGCATTGAACCATGCCTATGCATTAGAAAATCTGACACCGGTTATCCACCAGATGGATCTCCTGGCCGGGAATAAAACCCGTTTTATCCGGGGTGCCGTACCCTATGCAAATTATGCCTCAGAACCTTTCCTGAAAGAGATGCGCAAACAGGAGCAGGATGCACAGGCCAAACATGCTGAAACCGGGCAGGGTGGCGGGGTTGCACGTGCTATGGAAGAGGCTGGGAAAAGCGGATTGAAGGTAATTTCCGGAAAGTTTCTTATCAGCGAGTCTGAATTGACTGAGTTCAGGGAGATTTGTGAATATTGGGAGGGTAAAAACTTTATGGACCAGGGAAATAACCTTTGGAAAAGCCATTTTAATCAAGCCGGATTTATTGAGAACGGATGGAAAATCGGATTGTATACCGCTCCTCATGAGCCTTGCCCGGAAGGACGCCTGATCCTGGATTATGAGATGGCACTTAATAAGGGATATCTGGCAATCATTCAAGAGATTGAACAGCTGATACGGGATTTCCAGCCCGAAAACATTGCTGAATCCGGTAAACTGAATTTCTGGCGAAGTGCGGTCAC
>QYQM01000082.1 GCA_007280905.1 Porphyromonadaceae bacterium
CGAAGTGACCTATCTGGATTGGGATCTGAAAAACCAATATGGTATTCCGATCGCCAGCGGTGCGTATATTGTTCACATCAACGCACCGGGAATCGGTGAAAGAATAGTGAAATTCTTCGGAGCTTTAAGACCGCAGGATCTACAGTCGCTATAACTCCCCCCACAGGGGTTTCCCGTGACACGTGATGCGTGATGCGAAAACACTCCTGCTTAACGAGGTGGTAAGCGACGGGGTCCCGGCCTTCGCCGGGATGACATACTCCAGGCCATACTGTGCAGCAAAATCAATATAATACCGATAGGTTTCGTTATTCACTCCGGAACGGAACGGCACCCCTTTGTTATTATTGGCATTCCACCAATCCCAGGCAACCTTCCCGGGTTTAATCCAGGAGGTATCATCCAGGCGGCAAGGTGAAGCAAGGCGATACACGATATCATTACTCAGAATGTCTTTATCTTCTTCTGCAAAAGCAATCACCCTCCATGGGAAATACCGGTTACCACGGGTTTTGGCAATATAATCAGCAACTTCCAGCGGTAGAACGTTACGGTCCCTGATTAGTTTTTCTGTTAATACATAGTGGGGAAACTTCACTTTTAAAGTATTACCATTGGTTCCATACAAGTAAAATCCCGGATAATCTTCGAGATCGGCCTCAGTAATCAATATGCTGATCCCATCCTTCCGGTCGACCATCAGGGGAGTGGAAGAAAGAGTATCCGGACCGATCTGTGAGAGTGGCAAATGCTGGTATGATCTCTCGCTATGGGTAAACATGGAAACATCCGTGGGGATAAATAAATTCTCATCTGCCGGAAAAGAAAACGAAGCCTGCTCCGACTTAACAATCATATCCCCTTCAATATCCGTTTTTATCCGGTAAGCCACTCCGTCATCATAGACCCTGAAAATCAGACGAAAAGGTTCCCTGAAAAGAATCTCTATTTCTGCAAAACGATCAGGTATCTGTTTCCGCTTCTGAGCCACAGCCGGTATGATCATTTCATCTACAATTCTCCTGTTCACCGATCTTACTTTTGGTGATGATCCAAGGTCCTTTCCATCAGCAGTTTCCAAACCGATAGGCCCTAATGTGGCCATTTCCTTATCGAGATAAAAACACGTGGCTGTAATCCCTGCCTTCTTATCAACCGTGACCACCATTTTGGCCTTCCCTCCGGGAGAAATCAATACATACTCCTCAGCAAATGTCACTCCAACGGCAATAAACAAAATCCCAACTAATGCAGCTAACTTTCTCATTATCAATAAGATTAAAATAATAAACAATCTCAATCCACCTCACCCCCTTCCCCCCCCGCCTCCGCGGGGGCAGGCTCTCTCCCGCGCTCGCAAGCTCTCGGGAGAGGGGGGAGCTCTGGCGAAACAACCGACAACTGATAACCGACAACCGATAACCTGCTTAGAGCGTTTGCATCCAAATAAAATCCAATCCGATCGGTCCTGGCTTATCCCCGGCCGGTTTTATCGTCAGAACATGTATACCTTCAGTAAGGTCAAGGCTTTCTGTGGATATGTTCCGGGCGACACTCCTGTAGGAGGTCGACAGATCCACCATATCACCGCCATTAAACATGATCGGTTTATTATCCAGCATTAGTTCCATTTTTCCTCCTCCAGATATGCGGGCAACCGTTATGTTGATTCTGAATTGACCGGTTTTTGTAGCTGGCAAACGAACTGTAAGCGAATCACTTTTCGAAAACGGTTTCCAGAGAACCATCTGTTTGGCTGACCACACCGGATCTTTCACCAGCTCGATATTCTGCGGTTTAAAAAGGATATTTTCCACCTGATAAAATATCGAATTTCCGGATGCCCCGGCTGCTTCGGGCCACCAGTCCGCCGGAAGTTCAAGCTGGCGGACATCAGATTTGGTAATCGTCAAATGATCATCATGTGCTCCCGGAACCGCATAAGTATAAATCATTCTTGCGTATGAAAAATGATCGACGGCCCGATGGCTGTATAGTTCCATAAAGAAGTCGAAGCTCTTATCAAATGGAATATTATCCAAAATATGCCAGCGGTAATTGGTCACAAAACCACGGTTAGCCGGACCATCATTCCGCGGTTGCCCGCAATAGCCATAATCGAACAGTTCCTCTGATGACCAGGCATAATTATAATAATCTTCAGATCCCGTGCCGATAAACGATGGTTTCAGGTTATCATCGATAAAAATCTTTTCATCACCCTCGCCCCACCAGTTGCCGGCCGAAGAAGGGACCGAGGTTGGATTCAACAGGTAACAGGCAGCACCAACCATCCGGCCCTTACCTCGGATCAGCAGGTATGGAATATCTTTCACCTGACGGGGATCAGCCAGCAGCTCATGATTTACACGCCACCGGGCCCTGAAGTGCATACTGGTTCCATCTTTCCATTTGTAGGGCTCAGTCACGACTTTGGCTACCACGGTAACCTCCTGGTCTCCCATATTTTCCATGATCACCCGGGCCGAATCTTTGAATGGCATAAAATACCGGCATACCATTCTTCCGTCATCCAGCACGGTAAAAGGCAGAGATTCATAAGGATTAATACCCGGCGCTGCCCCAAAAAAATCTCCCACAGGTGATTGAACTTGTCCCCAGGGCGATCCATCAAACCGGATCTCCAGAATGGTCTGCCGCAGAGCCTTTTCCATATTCTGAGCGGCAACAAAAACAGCGAGCCGCTTAATTCCCGCACTTCCGGTAATCGATTTAACCACCTTTTTCTCACCCGGTTTTAGCCAGATGGTTTCATAAGCCGCATGAAACAAAACGGTATCGAGGTATTTAAATGGTTCTGTGAGTATAGCAGCTGCATGGTTGAGCTTTTCCTGATTCTCCTGTATATCCTTAACTGTAAATGTTTTAACCCGTGTGCCCTCATCATACAATCTTAATTGAACATGATAAAAATGCAGATTCGACAGGTCGCCCTTCCAAACCATACGGCAGCCCTTCGAAAAAGGAATCGGGTAATAGGAGGCCATATTCTGATTAATGCTGCCAGTCCATTCCGTCCTGGCCTTCTCTTTCAGGAAAGCCTCATAAGTATGGAGAAAAAACGGTTCTGCCGGGCCATTATAAACCGGATCCTTCTCCTGATCCAGCCAAACCGTCAGTTCTCCGGCGATCTGAGCTGTCCAGAGCCTGACAATCGCACCGGGCCCCTTCACATCACAAATCAGGTACTCCCCTATCCCTTTGGAATCAGGTTTTTTAATCACTTCCAGAAATCCCGGTATCGGCTCGCCGCCAAATCCATCATCGTTTGCAAACCATCCCGGTTTATCCGGGCTAACTGTTCTCCGGTCATAGGAAGAAAATTGAACCGACCGAAATCCGGGATCCGGATATTCGGCCAATTTCCGCAAATCCGTAAGCTCATCAATCAGGGATGTAGTTGTAACTATCTGTCCCTGTATCACTTGAAACATCGATACGACAACTGCGAAAATTAATGATTTAAGTATTGTTCTCATAAGTTACTGTTTTGTAAATTCGTCGGCTTTGGCGAACCGTGAAAATAAGACTTTTCGTTACAAATGTTAATAAAACACTTAATAAATAGAAGCATGAAACACATCCAAAAGCTCAGTGTCCCTACACTGTTTTTTGTTTTGGCCTTTATCCTTAACCCGGTTTGGGCTGCAGGCCAGGAAAAGAAACCTGCAGAAAACAAACCGGAATTTCAAATGACGATTTTGAAACAGATTCCCGCCACTTCCGTCAAAAGTCAGTCCTCCACATCAACCTGCTGGTGCTTTGCCACTACCTCGATGCTGGAAAGTGAACTGATACGCCTCGGAAAAGGCGAAGTCGGCCTGTCAGAAATGTTCACTGTCAATAATGTTTATACGGAGAAAGCCAGTCAGTATGTGAAATTCCACGGAACCTGCAATTTCGCTGATGGCGGTGCGCAGCATGATGTAACGAATTCCATCAGAAAATTCGGGATTGTTCCCAGGGACATTTATCCGGGCTTGAACTATGGCGAAACTAGTCACAAACACGGAGAGCTTAACGCCGTGTTAACCGGTATCGTTCAAACAGTTGTCAAGAACCCGAACGGCAAGATCAGTCCGGTTTGGATGAAAGGCTTCAATGGCGTTCTGGATGCTTATCTGGGTGAAAAGCCCCTTTCATTTTCCTATAATGGGAAAATGGTAACGCCTAAAGAATTTGCCAGCGAACTGGGCATTAACCTGGATGACTATATTGAGTTTTCATCCTATACCCATCATCCTTTTTATGAGAAATTTGTGCTAGAAGTGCCGGATAACTGGGCTCAGCAGTCGATGTATAATGTTCCCATCGATGAGTTGATGGAGATTATCGATTATTCATTGAACAAAGGTATTTCTATATCCTGGGGAGCTGATATTTCTGATCTCGGTTTCAAGGATGGAATTGGACGGATCATGACTGACGGCGCAGATTTTAAGAATCCGGAAGCAACTGAAAAACAGGTCACTCAATCTGATCGGCAATATATGTTTGATTCCTGGCAGCTGACAGACGACCATGCCATGCACCTCACCGGAATTGCTCAGGATCAATTCGGTAACAAGTTCTATCTTGAGAAGAATTCCTGGGGAGAAGGCGGAAAAAACAAAGGATACTCATACATATCGGTTCCGTTCATGCGGATGCGAACCATGTCGGTCATGCTGCACAAAGACGGCGTTTCTCCTCAGATTGCTAACAAGATCGGTTTAAAATAAAAAACGCAACTATTCATGAAAAAATTATCATATCTGAAATACGGGATTGTCCTGATGGCTGCCCTAATCACTCTACCCTCACCGGTTGAAGCAAAAAAGAAAAAGGTTCCTAAACCTCCCTATACGTTCACTATTGATGTTGAATACCCCCGCACCGCAACTAAAAGCCAGGGTTCATCAGGCACCTGCTGGTCATACTCAACCACCTCTTTTCTCGAAAGTGAAATACGGCGAATTGGAAAACCGGAGGTTGAACTTTCGGTGATGTATACGGTCAGGAACATCTATGTTGATAAAGCTGAACAATTCGTTCGTTGGAATGGAAAATGCGAATTTGGCCCAGGTGGTGCCGATCACGATGTAACCAACTCCATTAAAAAATACGGAATTGTTCCCTGGTCAGTTTATACCGGCAATGAGATCAAGGAAAATGCGGTGATACATGGTGAGATGGATGGAGTTTTACGTGCCTATGTCGACGGGATTGTCAAGAACCCGAACGGTAAACTGAGCACCGCATGGAAAGCCGGTTTCAGCAATCTGGTTGATGCTTACCTTGGCAAAGTCCCGGAGAACTTTGAGTTTAACGGAACCTCCTATACCCCAATAACTTTTGCCGCTTCATCAGGACTCAACCTGGATGATTATGTTGAGATTTCCTCCTTCTCGCATCATCCTTTCTATGAGCAGTTTGTACTCGAAGTACCGGACAACTGGGTCCGCGGATGGGTATATAATGTTCCGATCAATGAGTTGGACCAGATTGTTGAATACTCACTGAAGAACGGGTATACCGTAGCCTGGGCATCGGACCTCGATAAAGGGTTCAATTTCGGGCTTGGAGTAGCTGTTGTTCCGCCCGACAAATGGGATGGCAAAACCTTTAAACCTGGCATGGAACCTGAAATTACCCAGGAAAGACGGCAGCTGGAGTTTGAAAATTACCAGACCACTGACGATCACGGGATGCACCTGGTAGGTATTGCTCACGACCAGGACGGCGGAAAATATTATTTTGAAAAGAACTCCTGGGGACCGGGCAACCAATATAAAGGTTATTCCTACATCTCATCTGCTTACCTTAAATTGAAGAGTACCTGCATCATGGTGAACAAGAACGGTATCCCGCAGGAAATCAGAACTAAACTGGGTATCTAGCTCCCTGAAGTACCTCCCCCTGCGCTAAACTTATACACCGTTGTATGTTTATACCTCTGCCCGGGCTCCAGCACAGCCGAAGGGAATGTCGGTTGATTTGGGGAATCGGGGAAATGCTGGGTTTCCAGACAGAAGCCCCAATGCTGGTTATATTTAATTTTACCTGATCCTGTTAAAATTCCGTTCAGAAAATTGCCCGAGTAAAACTGAACACCAGGCTCGGTGGTAAATACTTCCATAACGCGACCACTGACCGGCTCTTTAACCCTGACAACCTTACGCAGCTGGGTTACACTGTCGGATAGTATATAGTTGTGATCATATCCGCCAGCCACCTGGGCGATCCGCTCACCAATGGTATGCGCCTGAGTGAAATCCATAGGAGTTCCGCCAACCGGCCTGAGTTCACCTGTGGGAATCAGGGTTGAATCAACCACCGTATAGCGATCGGCGGTTATCTGCAATTCATGACCAAGAATATCGGTTTTGGCATTACCCGTGAGGTTAAAATAACCGTGATGCGTAACATTTATCGGGCAAGGCTGATCTATCTTTCCGTCATAATCGCATTTTAAACTATTATCGTTCATCAAAGTATAAAAAATAGTGATAGTCAGGTTCCCGGGATAACCTTCTTCCATGTCTTTACTGAAATAACTCAACTTAACTCCCTGTCCTTCTGCGTTTTCAAATGGCTCACTATCCCAAACCACTTTATCAAATCCTTTAAGGCCGCCATGCAAATGGTTCGGACCATTATTGGTTGCCAGTACAAAATCTCTTCCGTTCAGTGAAAATTTACCCTTTGCGATCCTGTTGCCATAACGACCGACAATGGCACCAAGGTAACAGCAGTTGTTGATATATGGATCAGTCCAATAAGACTCCGGACGATCGAATCCAAGAACCACGTTCTCAAATTTGCCCGATTTATCGGGAGCAGTCAGTTCGGTGACAATGGCTCCATAATTGGTAATCCTGGCAGTCATTCCTTTCGCATTGGTCAGCGTATACAGAACAATTTCTTTCCCATCTACCATTCCCACAATTTCTTTTTTGATTTTCATAGCTTCATCTGTTGTTTTTTGCTGTTTGGTTTTGCATCCTGAAATTATCAGCAGCGAAAGTCCGATAAAGGACATTTGCATTATTAAAGCCCTGGTTTTCATAGTCTTGATTTATATTGATCGACTGAAGCAAGTATAGTGTTTTTTGTATAATTAATGCCTCACCGGTCTGATTTTATTCTATTTTTACGCACACATAACGCATCACATCAAAACTCCATATGACAACCGAGATTTTAAAAGAAGAATGGGCCCAAAGATATCCCGCTTCTGATTCCCCGATACCCTTTTATTTCTCACCCGGACGGGTCAATCTGATAGGTGAACATACCGATTACAATGGTGGATATGTTTTCCCCTGTGCCCTCAGCTTCGGAACATATCTGGCTGTCCGGAAAATTGACGAACCGGTTATACGCATGGCCACTACGAATTTTGATTTCAAAGCCGAGATCCCGGTTTCACCGGCATACCAAAAAATCGGCGAAGAATGGGTGAACTACCCGTTGGGCATAATCAGTGAACTGACCAGGCGAGGAATCAAAATACCCGGACTCGAGATGCTATTCTCCGGAAACATCCCGAACAAAAGCGGGCTCTCGTCCTCGGCATCAATCGAACTCGTAACTGCGGTTGCTTTGAACGATTTGCTTAATCTTGGCATCTCCCGGATTGAGCTCGTAAAAATCGGTCGGGCCGCCGAAAATAACTTTGTCGGGGTTAACTGCGGCATCATGGATCAGTTCGCAGTAGGTATGGGCAAAAAAGATCATGCCATCTGCCTGAAATGTGATACGCTTGATTATGAACTTGTTCCGATTAAACTCGAGGGATATAAACTCGTCATTGCCAATACCAATAAATCGCGTGGCCTTGCCGATTCGAAATACAACGAACGTGTTGCCGAGTGCCAAACGGCTGTTAGAATGCTAAGTGCAGGAAAACCGATATCACTTCTGGCAGAAATGAACCTTGGAGATTTCTCTGTTTATGAACATCTCATCACCGATGAGGTGATTAAACGCCGGGCCCGGCATGTAATATCAGAGAACGACCGCACATTCGAAGCTGTGGAAGTTTTAAAAGCAGGTGATCTGATCCGGTTCGGTCAGCTGATGAACGCATCGCACGATTCCCTGCGCGATGATTATGAAGTAACCGGAATCGAACTCGATACCCTGGTTGCAGAATCCCGGAAAATACCCGGAGTCATCGGATCACGTATGACTGGTGCCGGCTTCGGTGGTTGCACCGTCAGTCTCGTAAAAAATGAATCAATTAACCGGATGATCCGGGAAGTCGGTGAAAATTATCTCGCAAAAACCGGTCTGAAAGCTGATTTCTACGTCGCTGAAATCGGCAACGGAGCACAGAAAATAGGCTAATGATCTAATATGCTAATATGCTAATTTAAAATAATTATAACACTTAACTTGCCTTTGTCTCTTGACTAATCCCAGACTTCAGTCTGGGGCCTTACCTAATAATCCACCTCACCCCCTGCCCCCTCTCCCGCGATCGCTCCGCTCACGGGAGAGGGGGACGCTCCGGCGAGACTGATAACCGATATCTGATACCCGATAACCCATTAAATCTTAATCATATGCGCCCAAATCACCGTTCCTCTCAGTCTCTCCTGGTCTTTCTCCTTCTTATAGTCTTCTTCATCGGGGGGTGTAAAAATCAAACACAAAAAAAACCTATGGAAGAGCAATCTGCACCTGCAGTTTATCAACCCGGAACTTTCGGCTACGACCTCAGGTTGCTGAATAAACATCAAAAAACGGTAGTATTGAAACGTGATGAAGCTATGATTGCCCTGATCCCGGGATACCAGGGAAGGGTGATGACATCCGCTTCTTCCGGGATGAACGGCATGAGCTTTGGCTGGATCAATTACAAACTGATTGAATCCGGTAAAAAAGCAGCCCATTTCAATAATTACGGTGGCGAAGAGCGATTGTGGCTCGGACCGGAAGGCGGGCAGTTCAGCATCTTTTTTGCCCCGGGTGTTCCGTTCACATTCGAGAACTGGCAGGTCCCGGCTCCGATCGATACGGATACTTTCGACCTGGTTGCAGCCAACGACACTATCGCTGTTTTCCGGAAGGACATTCAGCTGGTTAATTACAACAATGTCAGGTTCAATCTGAAGATCGACCGTATTGTCACCCTTCTCACCAGGAGCCAGATTGAAGCCCGTACCGGTATCAGCCTGCCGGCCGGTGTGCAGCCTGTCGCTTATGAGACAAACAACCTGCTGACCAACACCGGCAAAATCACCTGGACACGTGAAGGCGGATTACTCTCGATCTGGATGCTGGGTCAGTTGATATCTTCACCTACCAATGTTGTTATGGTTCCTTTTGTTGAAGGATCAGTAGATGAACTCGGCCCGGTTGTCAATGATAGCTATTTCGGTAAAGTCCCGGCTAACCGGCTGAAAATTCTCAAAGACCTCATTCTCTTCAAAGCAGATGGACTGCAGAGAGGCAAAATCGGACTCTCCCCGCTCAGGGCAAAAAACTTTATCGGAAGTTATGATTTCGGCAAGCAAGTATTAACCATACTATTTTACAATAAGCCTGATACCTATAAAGGTTATGTGAATTCCATGTGGGAAATCCAGAAAAATCCTTTTGCGGGTGATGTGCTCAATTCCTATAATGACGGTCCGCTGGAGGACGGAAGCCAATTGGGGCCATTCTACGAGCTCGAAGATTCTTCCCCCGCAGCCGCACTGAAACCTGGTGAAAATCTGAAACAGCTTAACCTCACCATCCACATCACCGGAGAGGAAAGTGCACTAAATGAAATCCTGGTAAAACTGTTTGGAATCACGGTGGCAGAGATCCGGCAATCATTTTCCAAATAATTTACAAGCTTGTGAAAACCAGCTTCGGAACTATTGATTACCTGATCTTTATTGGATATTGCGGTCTCATTATTTTTATTGGTTTATTCGTTTCCCGCACCCGCAAGGGTAAGAAAAAAACAGCCAAAGATTACTTTCTGGCCGATAAATCGCTACCCTGGTGGGCCATCGGGTCATCTCTGATTGCAGCGAACATATCTGCCGAGCAATACATCGGCATGTCGGGAAGCAGTTATGCCATTGGGCTGGCCATCGCATCCTATGAGTGGATAGCAGCTTTAGGACTGATTGTGGTTGCTGTCTTCATTTTACCAATCTTCCTCAAAAAAGAGATCTATACTATGCCGCAGTTCCTCCAGATGCGGTTCGATAACCGGGTTCGCACTACCCTGGCAACTTTCTGGCTGCTGGTTTATGTTTTCGTCAACCTCACCTCAGTGATGTGGCTCGGCGCCCTGGCCCTGAATACGATTATCGGAATACCGGTCTTCTGGGGAATCATTGGCCTGGCACTGTTCGCAGCCGTCTATTCCATTTATGGCGGATTAAAAGCAGTCGCCTTGACAGACGTTGTTCAGGTCATCTTCCTGATTGGCGGGGGCCTCATAACCACCTATTTAGCTCTGAAAGCCATCGGTGGCGGAGATGGTGCAATTGCCGGATTTCATAACCTCACGAGCCAGGTGCCTGAAAAATTCCACATGATTATCCGGAAAGGCGATCTCATGATACCTGATGGAAAAGGTGGAACGATGGATGCCTGGACTATCCTCCCCGGGTTAAGTGTTATTATCGGAGGAATGTGGGTCGCCAATATCGCCTATTGGGGCTTTAATCAGTATATCATCCAGAGGGGCCTCGCTGCAAAATCCATCGTGGAAGCACAGTATGGTTTGGTCTTCGCAGGTTTTCTCAAGCTGTTAATTCCCATGATTGTGGTTATCCCGGGTATCGCGGCTTATCTGATTTCAAGAGATCCGGCAGCCTATGGGATAGAAGGTGTTGCCGGGATTACAAAATCCGATCAGGCTTACCCCTGGTTGCTGCATAACATCGTTCCGATAGGTGTTAAAGGGTTAGCCTTTGCAGCCCTGGTTGCGGCTATCGTATCCTCGCTGGCTTCCATGCTGAACTCCACCTCAACCATCTTTACCATGGATATTTACCGCTCCTGGCATAAAGAACCGGTCAGCGAAGCCAAACTCGTCAGGGTTGGCCGGCTCACCAGCTTCATCGCCCTGATTATAGCTGTTATTGCAGCTAAACCTCTTTTAGGCAGCCTTGATCAGGCTTTCCAGTTTATTCAGGAGTTTACCGGTTTTATCACACCTGGTGTTTGCGCTATCTTCCTGTTCGGACTTTTCTGGAAACGCACCACCTCTAATGCCGCTCTTTGGGGCGTCGGTCTGAGTATTCCGATCTCCTTTGCCTTCATGGTTTTCCTGCCCCAGGTTCCATTCATGAACCGCTGGGGATACGTATTTCTCATTCTCGCAGCAATTATGATTACCATGAGCCTGTTAAAATCTAAAACCGATCATCCGAAAGCAATAATCCTCGAAAAAGGAATCTTTAAAACCACCGGAATGTTCAAATTCTGGGCTACAATTTTGATTGGCATACTTGCTGCTTTATATACGATCTTCTGGTAACAGCAATACACTTCCGTTCCCTAAGGGCAGATCCATCCGGACTGCCCTTTTTTTCATACCGAAGTTTCTTTTACCTTTGCCCCGTCCTTTTCTAACCGAAAGCTTAGTATTTATATGATATTTAAGGATTTACTTAATGAAGATCTGGCATCGCAAATTGATAGCGAAACGGCCGGTTTAGGGATACAGGATACCCTGAGAACTCTTTCTTCCCGTTTCCAGGGTGAGATCGCTTTTTCCACCAGTTTCGGTCAGGAGGACCAGGTCATCGCCGATATGATCTTTACGCCTGATCTGCCGATCCTTGTTTTCACTCTGGATACCGGACGCCATTTTGAGGAAACCTACAAGGTTATGAACCAGACCCTGGCGAAATACAATAAAAAAATTAAAGTTTGTTTCCCGGATAAGGATCAGGTTGAAAAGCTGATGACACAAAAAGGACCATTCAGTTTTTATGAATCGGTTGAAAACCGCAGGGAGTGCTGCCATATACGTAAAGTGGAACCGATGCAGAAAATCCTGAGCCAGGTCTCCTGCTGGATCACCGGATTGCGCGCCAGCCAGTCGGATGCCCGACGTACGCTTAAACGGTTCAGTTATGATGCAGCCAACCAGGTAATTAAATACAATCCTCTGATAGAATGGTCAATAGATCAGGTAAAAGATTACCTCAAACTGAACCATGTTCCTTATAATGTATTACATGACCGGGGCTTCCTGAGTATTGGCTGCGCCCCCTGCACCCGGGCTGTTGCCGAGGGCGAAGACATCCGCGCAGGCCGCTGGTGGTGGGAAAACAATAAATCCAAAGAATGCGGATTGCATCAGAATGATCAAGAATAAGAAAAATGACAGGGTACCGGATCAACCATCTGAGCGAACTTGAGAACGAATCAATTTATGTGATGCGGGAAGTGGCTGCCCAATTCGAAAACCCAGCTCTCCTTTTTTCTGGCGGCAAGGATTCCATCGTGATGGTTCACCTCGCCCGTAAAGCATTCTGGCCCCAAAAAATACCCTTTACCCTGGCTCATATCGATACCGGCCATAATTTTGAAGAAACCCTCGAATATCGCGATCAATTGGTTGAAAAACTGGGTGCCCGGCTTGTGGTCGGTTCCGTACAAACCAGTATCGATCAGGGTCGTGCCACCGAAGAATCAGGTTTCAACGCCAGTCGCAATGTGCTGCAAACAATCACCCTTCTCGATACCCTCGAAAAATACAAATTCGACGTAGCAATCGGAGGCGGACGCCGCGACGAGGAAAAAGCCCGGGCGAAAGAAAGGTTCTTTTCACATCGTGATGAATTTGGCCAGTGGGATCCCAGGAATCAACGTCCTGAACTCTGGAATATCTTCAACGGAAAAAAACACTTAGGTGAACATTTTCGTGTTTTCCCCCTCTCAAACTGGACCGAAATGGATGTATGGCAGTATATATACCAGGAAAATATTGAAATGCCCAGCCTTTACTTTACCCATCGGCGTAAAGCCTTTTATCGCGATGGCGTTTGGCTGGCCTGGGCACCCTTTATGAAACTCAAACCGAACGAAACGGTGGTTGAAGATGATTTTCGCTGCCGCACCATCGGAGATATTACCTGCACCGGACTATCGCTGTCAAAAGCTGATTCCCTGATAGATATTATTAGGGAAATCGCTGCTACCCGCGTTACTGAACGCGGCGGACGATTTGATGACCGCCGCTCCGAAGCCGCTATGGAAGACCGTAAGCGGGAAGGTTACTTTTAGCAGAATGTGATATTGAGATTCGAATTAAGAATGCTGAATTCTGAAGTTGAAGATTCAAGTAGACCAGTAACAATCATAACAATCATAACAATCATAACAATCATAACAATCATAACCATCATAACAATCATAACAATCATAACCATCACAACAACAACCTGCAACCTGCAACCAACCGATAACTGATAACTGACAACCGATACATGTTCGAATCCGATTTTAGCTCCGAAGCCTATCTGAATATGCAACTCCTGCGGTTCACCACCGCCGGCAGTGTTGATGATGGAAAATCCACTCTGATTGGGAGGCTTTTATATGATAGCAAGTCGATCTTTGAAGATCAGCTCGAAGCTATCGAACGCGACAGTATCCGTCGAGGTAATGAACAGATCAATCTTGCCCTACTTACCGATGGACTCCGCGCTGAAAGGGAACAAGGTATCACCATAGATGTTGCTTACCGGTATTTCGCTACCCCGCTGCGCAAATTCATCATTGCCGACACTCCCGGGCATATCCAATACACCCGTAACATGGTGACCGGGGCATCTACCGCAAACCTCGCTATTGTACTCATCGATGTCCGCAACGGTGTTTATGAACAAACCATTCGACATTCTTATATTGCTCATTTACTGCAAATTCCGCATCTGATCATCTGTGTAAACAAAATGGATCTTGTAGACTATTCAGAATCGAGATTCAATCAGATTCGCGAGGATTTCCTGACCATGTCGGCTAAATTATCCATTCCCGATATTCGTTTTATGCCGATCAGCGCGCTTAATGGCGATAATGTTGTGCATCCTTCTGACAATATGACCTGGTATACTGGCCCTACCCTTCTTCATCTTCTTGAAACCATCGACATCACCTCAGACCTGAACCGTGTGGACGCACGATTCCCGGTTCAATATGTGATCCGTCCGATATCTGACGAGTTCCATGATTATCGCGGCTATGCCGGGAGAGTAGCCGGCGGATCCTTTTCAGTGGGCGACCCGGTGGTCGTTCTGCCGGCTCTTAAGGAAACAACTATTGAATCCATCGACCTGTTTGAATCCAACATCCCAATGACCAACGTATCTGAATCCGTAACATTAAGGCTTACAGACGATATCGACATCGGCCGTGGTGATATGATTGTCAAAAAAGGTAATCTCCCTTCCATATCCCAGGAAATCGAGATCATGATTTGCTGGTTTCATGAAAAACCCCTTAACCCGGCCGGAAAATATATCATTCGCCATACTTCTCGTGAAGCCCGGTGCCTGATCCGCGAGGTGGATTATAAAATGGATATTAATTCCCTTGAGCAAAACCGGTCAGACCTTAGGATCGGAATGAACGACATCGGAAAAATCAGGATCAGGACTACCCACCCTCTGTTTTTTGATTCCTATGTCAAAAACCGGATAACCGGAAGCCTGGTGCTGATTGATGAGGGCAATAATCAAACCGTAGCCGCAGGAATGATTATATAATCCGTCTGACTATGGAAAACAACAAGTATTATTTCATTTGCCGGAACTGCGGTAATAAAATCGAAGGATTTGGACAATGGTTTTATGATGGTCAGAAATGTCCGGCTTGCGGCGGGAAATGGGTTGATGCTAAGTATACCAACGATTATCTGAAGCTCCCCGACCTGATCAATAACCGGGCAGGTCACCCGGATTCGCTTTTCCACTATTTTGATTACCTGCCTCTGCACGACCGCAATAATATTGTTACCGAAGGTGAGGGAGTCATACCGGTTGACAGATGGAAATTTCTGGAAGAATTTGCCCTGAAGTATTATGGTCTTGACCTGACAGTTCTGGCTTACCGCAACGACAAAAACCCCGGAACCGGAACATTCAAGGACGTCGCTGCAGCAGTAGTGGCTTCAGTATTAAAGGAAAACGGAATCAAGGAGTATTGCGTCGCCAGTACCGGAAACATTGCCAGCGCATTTGCCCATTATCTCGCCCTGGCCGGAATTTCATTATCTGTCTTTATTCCCGACGATGCACTTAAAGCCAATGAGGCCGGTGTCGGATGCTATGGTCAACGGGTTTTCAGGGTACGTGGCGACTATTCTTTAGCCAAGAAATTATGTGCTGAGTTCTCAAAAAAGCACAACATCAATATGTCGGGCGGGAATATTGATCCAGCCAGGGTCGAAGCAAAAAAGACCCAGGTTTTTGAATGGTTACGCCAATTGGGATATATCCCTGATGTTTATATCCAGGCATTGGCGGGCGGTACAGGACCGATTGCTATCCACAAGGGGCTTGAAGATATCCGGCACCTGAAACTGTTTAAAAAGGAGCCCCGTTATATGCTGATTCAGGCCAGCGGCTGCAACCCCATGACCATGGCCTGGGAGCAAGCCAAACTGGAAGGTTTTACCGAAGGTTGGAAAAACCGCTTTCCGATCCTCAATCACCCGGAAACATGTATTCCAACTCTGGCAAACGGTAATCCTCAAACCTACCCTATTTTAGCACAGCTGGTTCAGTCAACAGGAGGGGAATTCCTGACGTTTGATGAAAACCTCCATGTTTCAGTAGCGCGATTGATCTCTTTTGAATCATCTGTCCTTATCGGTCCGGCCGCAGCAATCGCAGTAGGAGGCTTCTTTGAAGCATTGAAAACTGGCGCTGTCCGGAACGGAGAAAGGGTTATGATCAACATCGGCGAGGGCATTCAACGGGCACCTGAATTGTTCGAAAAAATGATCTTCACCACCGAACGGGTCAGCTCGGTCGACGAATGCCTTCCGTCAAACCGCAACAACTACCGCGAACAATTATACCACCCATTCCTCCCGTAGCACTTTGTCATCCCCGCGAAGGCGGGGACCCCCGTCGCTTACAACGAATGCCTAAAGGCGGGGACCTCTTCACGCTACTCTGAGGCCTGAGAAACTAGTTCCTGATAATTTTCTGTACCCCAACGCATTTCTCTTCACGGAAATACCGGATAAAGTAAATTCCCTTCATCCATGCGTCTGTTTCAATAACAACCACATTTCTCCCGGGCTCGCGTAAATCACTCACCGTTTGACCTAAAGCATTGACAATCTGAATCCGATCGGCTGGCTGGGTCATTTCAAGGGTTAACCGGTCTGCAACTGGATTCGGAAAGGCCTTGGTACTGTTAAACCATGCCTGATCACCAATAGCTGAAGCAAAACTAACGGTAACCTGATATTCCATAGTAGATCCATCTTCAGCTTCAATGGTATAAACAACTGGATTAGTGAAGTTATTGGGTGTTACTTCGTTGTTTTGCTCAACCAACCCAACATAGGCCTTTGCCAAAGGGGATAAGATATAAGAGGCAACCAAAGCGGTTAATGGTGTTCCAACCTGAACCCGGATAAATATATCGGTACCCACAATCTGTCCTATAGCCTGAGGGGTTAGTCCGTTAAAGCTAAAACCAAGAATTGAATTCAGATGACTGGCCTGCGTGATCACAACAGTAGCGGCACTCTCAGTAGAAAGATTTCCGTTATTATCCACAGCAAAAGCCCTGTAATTACCCGGTAATAATTGATGGGTGCTGACAGGTATGTCAATATTAGCAAAAGTAACAACGGATTTCTGCCCCTTCAGCGCGCCAACAGCTGCATCCAATTGCTGCTTTGTGCTCCTGGGAATTCCCTCCAATATCAAATATACAAAGCCGCTATTATCAGAACTTCTGATATTTATAAAATTTGCCGAAGCATTGGAAATAATTTGACCTTGCATAAATACGTCCGGAGCCAATCTATCAATAATTGAAATTGAGTTAATTCCTTTTACCGATTTATTACCCGCTCCATCAATGGCATACGTGTAATAAATTCCCTGCTCCATGGTATAAGTTGAAATCCTGATTTCAGTATTGGATTGAGTTACAATAGCAGATCGCCCAAGCCCGGCTGAAACAGATTGATCGAGATCTGTCAAAGAAGTTTGTGGTGCATCACTTTTGATGATATATACTTTCCCGGGGGTTTCGTTACTTTCAAGAACCACATATTGTCCCGCAGCATTAGTAACCATTTGCACAGGATTCGTAACAATCGGGGGAAATATATCAGAAATGACATTTACAGTAATGGTATAATCAACTGTTGTTCCATCCTCAGCTACAACACGGTAAATAACAGGGAGGGTGAAATCGTTGTAATTAATTCCGCTGATCTGGGTTACTATACCCTCCAATAAAACCGTTGACTTTGGCGAATTAATAAAGGTAGCCCGCAGGGAACTCACCAATGTACCATACGTTACTTCCAGGATTATTGACTTATCCAGCTGATTGATGATGCCAACACAAACCGGATTAAGGTCTTCAAAGGCAAAATAAGTGATTTCCTTCTCAGCGCTTCCCTGGGTGATATTAACGGTAACAACATATTCATTTATTAATCCGCTCTCAGATGTACACCTGTAAATAATGGGTTGACTAAAATCATTTGGTGTAAAGCCGCTAACCTGGGCAATACCAACTACACTCACAGAAGCAAATAATGAATTCGTAAAGGTTGCAACCAGTTCTGTGACTGACGTTCCAAAGGGAAGTTCCGCTGTGATGGTGCTGGCAGCCTGATCAATGATACACTCAAACGGGGGTGCCAAACTATTGAAACTGAAAGATAAAATCTGATTCCCAGTCAAAGCCGGACTCTTCAAAACCATAACCTGATAATCCTGGGTAGAATGGTCTTCAGCTTTCACGGTATAGGTTCTGACAGAATTGAAATCATTGGCAGTTAATCCCGACACCTGTTGGATATCCCCGATCCAAACCGTTGATCTGGCTGAAGAGCTGAAGGTTGCCACTAAGTTCGCCCTGCTGGTACTGAATGGAACATAAACTAGAATCATTTTAACCGATTCGTCGATAGTTCCTTCAGCAGGAGCAGGTAAACCGTACAATCCAAAAGTCAGTATTTTTTTATCCACATAAGGACCAACAACAATTCGTACCGTATATATTTGCTCAGAATTATCCTCTGCAACAATGGTGTATTGGACCGGGTTTGTAAAATCATTGGGCGTTACCCCGCTGATTTGAGTGGCGCCGCCCACTTTTGCTATGGCCAGAGGCGACAGAGTAAATACACACACCAGGTTAGTCACGATAGTTTCACCCGGAACATTAACAATAATTGTTCTATCTGTTGGGTCAATCACACCGATAGCTTCCGTTAACAAACCATTACACCGGAATGTCAAAATATCCTTGAGGCTACTAGCTGGAGCGCGCAATAAGGTAACAGTGTAAACGGCAATGGAGCCATCTTCTGCCTCGCATTTATAAGCTGCCGGAATGGTGAAGTTGTTGGCGGTGATTCCGCTAACCTGGTAGGTTGATCCAACTAAAACTCTTGAAAAGGGGCTGCTTGTGAAAGTGGGGATCAGTGCAGTTACGTCCTGTGCAAAGGGTACAATCAATCTAATGGTTTTTGCTACCTGGTCGATGGTACCTATTATATCAGGTTCGAACTGTACTTCAAAATTTAAGCTCAGAATAGAATTAGCGGTTGAAGGAGGCGCCTTAAACACTGTGACAACATAGTTTCTGGTTGTTCCGTTTTCAGCAGTAACCAGATAAGTAAGCGGAGTCGTGAAGTTATTTGGGGTTGTCCCGCTTAACTGTAAAACCGAGCCGATTTTGACGGTGGAAAAAGCTGAGTTAGTAAAACTTGCTACCAAATTAGTATAGCTGGCTGCAAAAGGGATGGCCACTCTTATAGTCCCTGCAGCTTCATCAATCACGCCAATAGCCGGAGAAGTTAATCCGATAAATCTAAAATCAGTAATTTTTGCTTCGCTGCTTTGAGGATCATTTAACACGCTTACCGTATAAATCTGGGTGGAATTGTCCTGTGCCTTTATGACATAGGCCTTGGGATCCGTAAAATTATTAACCGTCACTCCCGATACCTGTTGTGTTGACCCAATCCAGACAGTAGCATTCGTCGACTGCGTAAAAGAGGCAATAAGATTAGATCGGCTGGTGCTATATAGGACATTAACCTGAACTGTTTTTGCCTCTTCATTAATCACGCCTGTCACAGGTGGAACAAGGCTGTTAAACTTAAAAGTATACAACCTCTTTTCCCGATTTGGATCGAAAAGAACCGTTACGGTATAAATCGCCTCAGAATTATTCTCCGCGATAATATGATATGCAACCGGATGTGAAAAATTCTGGGGAGTTTCTCCGCTAACCTGTCTAAGATTCTCGACTTCCGCTTTTGCTAAAGGGGAAATAGTAAAGAATCCTACCAGATAAGAGATATCCGTTCCGAAAGGAACATGAATGTTCACTGTCTTATTTGCCTGATCAATTACCCCAACCACACTGTAATCCAATAAATTAAATCGAAAATCTAACAATTGCTTACTATTACTTACCGCTAGGTGAGAAACGGTCACTGTATATAATTCCGTTGAACCATCTTCAGCGCGACAAAAATAAATTAAAGGATTAGTAAAATCATTGGGAGTTATAGCGCTAATCTGAACCGTTGAATCAACCAGAACCGTTGATGAACGGCTGAAGGTAAATGAAGGCACAAGTCCGGTTACGTTCTGAGTAAAAGGAACCATCAGATTAATGGTTTTTGTTACTTGATCGATCGTACCCGGTATATCGGGATCGAATTGAATCTCAAAATTGAAAGTCAAAATGGTGTTACCGATAGCCACCGCGGCCCTGCTTACATTAATTGTATAGTTTTTAGTGGTTCCATTCTCTGCTGTCACAGTGTAGGTGACCGGTGAAGAGAAGTTGCGATGAGTAACTCCGCTAACCTGAACCTCGGTTCCGACTTTTACTGCAGATCCCAAGGAATTTGAAAAACTTGCCACCAGATTGTTTATGTCAGCCGCCCATGGAATCGTTACGACAATTGTTCCGGTTCCTTCAGTTATCGTTCCAATCGCATCTGTTGATAATCCGTTAAAACGGAAATCCGTGATTTGTTTTGCCGAACTTATTGGATCTTTGGAAACCGTCACCAAATAAGTATGTACACTTGCATCCTCTGCATATACAGAATACAATAAACTACCCGAAAAATTATTAGGAGTTAATCCTGACAACTGTACTGTACTGCCGATCTTAACCGTAGCCAGGTAAGATTTTGTAAAGGTAGCAATCAGACTTGTCACATTTGTGCTAAACGGTACATTAACGGTGATCGTATGGCTTACCTGGTCGATCACTCCTTGAACCGGAGATGTTAAGCCCTGAAAAGAAAAGGATTCCAACACTTTCCCTGTCCTTGCCTGATCCCGGACAATATGTACAAAATAGTTCCGGGTTGAACCATCTTCAGCAATGACCATATAGGTGACAGAATTTATGAAGTCATTCGCTGTCAAACCACTTGATTGCAACACCCCGCCTACGTAAGCATGAGCCAAGGGAGATAAAGTAAAGCTTGCAACCAGACCATTTAATGACTGGCTAAACGGAACATGAATGGTTACCGTACCGGCAACCTGGTCAATCAAGCCTATAGCATCAGGGTCAAGGTTATTGAACCGGAATTGTATGATTTGCTTTGCAGAACTTAGAATTGGTGTATATACAGCATGGTCAATAACTCCAACAGCCCCTGTACCTGATGAAATGGCAGCCCCATCCTCATTGGAAGCATAAGTATTGGCCCCTGCACTATAATATAAAAAAATGACCGATAGGATCACTGCCAATTCTTTTGCGGGGAAAAAAGCAGACCTCTTCATGGTTCAAAATTGCTTAATTACGATAATCCATTTCTCATGATAGTTTCCTTGTTAACCCGGATTACTGACTGTCAAATATAAATATTTTCTCACCTGAATTCATCAGGATCGGGGGCTACAGATACATATACTGTTTATGATTGAAGTGTTTATCACAGAATAAATCCTATTTTAAAAAAAGCCCCAGGCAATTGTGGAGCTTTTTATAATTCTTCAGAATGCTTAATCTTTGATAAGTTTATGTATTCCGATGTACTGTTCATCAAGGTAATACCTGATAAAATAAATACCCTTCATCCAGGTGCTTGTTTGAATTTCAACCGTGGTTTGTCCTGGATTGTGAATATCTTCCATTATCTGGCCCAATCCATTAATAATCTGAATCCTGTCGGCCGGCCGGGTCATCTCGATGGTCAACCTGTCTGACACCGGGTTCGGATAAGATTTAATGCTATTAAGCCATTCACTTTCATCAATACCTGTATTAAACGAAACAGTAACAGTGTAATTGAAGAAAGTGCCATTCTCCGCTATTACCTTATAAACCACCGGATTGGTAAAATCGTTTGGAGTTACATCCGAGACTTGCTGAATCGAGCCTACATAGGCAGTGCTTAAGGGCGACAGGGTGAAGGTAGCTACCAAAGCAGTTACGGGGGTTCCTACCCTTAACTTCACTGAGATATCCGTTAAAACAATCTGGCCGATAGCTGGCGGAGTCAGCTCATTAAAGCTGAAAGCCAGAATTGATTTCAATCGGCTTGCCTCGGTAATTACAACCACATTTGGGCTTGGAGCAGACATGTTATTATATGCACTCAAATCAACGGCATAAGCATGATAATTGCCAGGTAGTAAACCATAGACACTCAGGGGCACATCTACATAAGCAGCTTGCACAAGTCCCACGGTTCCCTTCTTGGCAGTAACTGCTGCATCAAGCTGTAACTTTGACAGCTGGGGGACGCCTTCCAAAATGAGATAAACCAGGGAGCTGGCATCTGAACTCCTTACGTTCACAACATTGGTAAGGGAGTTCGATTTAGTTTGCGCTTCTACGGAGACAATGGGAGGAATACGATCATAAACAGTAATAAGGTTGGTGCCTCGCAGCGATTTATTACCGGCTGCATCAATTGCATACGCATAGTAGAAACCCTCCGGAAGATTGGATGTGGAAATGGGAATATCAGCGTTTGCTGCCGATACATAGGCCGACCGTCCGTAACCTGCAGTCACTGCAGCTTCCAGTTGTGCAATCGTTGTCTGGCTAACACTGGTACTGATAATAAATACTTTCCCCGTTGCCTCATTGCTACGTAACAATACATATTGCCCGGTCTGATTTGTGGCAGTTTGGATAGCATTGGAAACAATCGGTTTAGTCGTATCTGCAGACTCCCCAACAGTAACCGTATAAGTTTTTAATGACCCATCTTGAGCCGCAACCTGATATACAACCGGGATTCTAAAATCATTAATTGTTAAACCACTCTGCTGAATCCCACCAGCATCCCCGAGAACCCTGACCGTGGATAATGGAGAAGCGGTATAAAAGGCGCGCAAAGCAGCGCGATTCGTCCCATTTGGTACGGTTGCCGTAATGGTAGCCGGTGCTGTTTGGGTAATTACTCCAACCACATCGGGATTAAGATCCTCAAAAGCAAAATAAGTAATATCCTTTGCCGAACTACCTATGGCAACAATAACGGTGACCGCATAGTCCTGTAATAAACCATCCTCGGCAATAACAGTATAAACAACACTTGCGGTGAAATTATTGGGTGTTACTCCGCTAGCCTGTGCAACAGTACCAACCTTTGCTGATGCCAGCTCAGATAATGTAAAAGATGCCACAAGGTTAGTCACGTTGGTAGCATACGGCACATTTACGGTTACGGTTTTTGCAGTTTCGTTAATGACTCCTGTGCATGCTGGAGTCAACCCATTGAAAGCAAACGTAAGCATCTGTTTTCCAGTTCTTACCGGGTCACTGACAACCGATACTACATAATTCGAGTTGCTTCCGCCTGGTACTTGTAAAGTATATGTTTTAGCAGCTGTAAAATTATTAACGGTAACTCCGGAGGTCTGGGCTGTTGCATCAATAGACACGGTAGCGCCGCCGCTCACGGTAAAATAAGCTTTCAGTGTACTCTTATCCACTGAAAATGGAACATGAACCGTTATGGTGTGGGCGGTATGATTGATGATCCCTGCCGGTTGTGTGGCCACATCGTTAAAAGTAAAAGTTACAAAGGCAGGAAAAACCCTTACCACAACAGTATAAATTTCACTGGATCCATCCTCAGCAATAATCCTATAAGCTACAGGACTCGTAAAGTTATTATGAGTAACCCCGCTGGTTTGAACAGCTCCTCCGATAACCGGTCCGATTTTAACGGTCGCAAATTGCGACACCGTAAAAGTGGCCACCAAATCGGCGATATTTGTCCCATATGGAACCTCTGCAAGAACAGACTTGGTAGTCTCATTTATAGTACCACTTACTGTTCCGCCAAGGGCTGCCACACTGAAAGTCAGCAGTTGGTTCAATATACTGGCCGGTGTCTGGGTAACATGAACGGTATAATCCTTAAAAGTTAAATCCTCGGCAATAACCCTGTAAACAACATCAGCTGTGAAATTATTAGGTGTTGTTCCGCTTACCTGAAGGTTTGTGCCAATTTTGACCGTAGATAAAGACGAATTGGTAAAGGTGGCTACCAGGCTTGCTTTATTGGCAGAAAACGGTATGGTTACCGCGATGGTACCCGCCGTTTCATCAATAACTCCATTTGCCGTAGCAGCCAAGCCATTAAACTGGAATGTTATGAGCTGTTTTCCAGTGGCGGGAAGATCCTTGGTTACGTGCACAACATAATCCTGGGTAGATGTTACATTTTCGGCTTTGACTGTATAGGTTAGGGCTGAAGTAAAGTCATTTGTTGTAACACCGCTGGTTTGCTGGGCAGCGCCGATCCAGACGGTTGAAACAAATGAACTGGTAAAAGTAGCAGCCCTGTTGGTAAGAACATAAGCAAACGGAACAGTTAACTCAACGGTGTGAGCCACTTCATCGATCGCACCGTCCGCACCGCCTATCCCTGGCAACGAGAATGTCAGCAATTGCTTCTCCGTTCTGGCAGCATCCCTCACAAAGCTTACATAATAGTTACGGGTTCCTCCGTTTTCAGACTGGATCGTAAAGATAAAACCGGGGGCTGTCAGCGCTGCTGTGAAATTATTTGCCGTAACGCCGCTGGTCTGCAGGACAGTACCCACTTTTGCCTGAGCCATTGGTGACAGGGTAAATGTTGCTACCAGGCTGGTAACATTATAAGAATACGGTATGGGAACCGTTACGGTAAAATTGGTTTGATTAATTACACCGGTTGCACCCGGTATTGCAGCAAATGAAAAGCTTAATAATTGCTTCTCAACAACCACCGCATTTTTATTAACCGTAACTGCATAGGTCTTTGAAAACAGTCCGTTATTGCTGGTTACAACATAGTTAACCACACCTGTAAAATTATTGGGTGTAACACCGCTGGTTTGTACCACTCCGCCCACTCTTACAGTGGCTCCGGGAGATACAGTGAAATTTGCTACCAGGGTGGTTACATTGGCGGAATTGGCAACCGATACGGTTATGGTTCCGCCTGTTTGATTGATCACCTCCGGATAATTAGGTAAGAAGGTGAAGTTGAAAGCAGTTAATACAGCATCCGAGGCTGGAGTAATCGCAAAGGTTTCTGGTGCTAATGATAAATTATAGTTGGTTCCGGCAGAGAGTGTGCCAATGGTTATAGCATAAGGGCTGCCTGCAACCGTTTCGCCGGTTGCACGTGACAGGGCACCGGTGAAGACATCACTTCCAATCAGCGCTGGAGCGTAAGTGTATGTAAGAACAGGGTTGGCAGTACCGACAAGTTTTCGTTGTCCGGCATTTGGCGTAACAGTGATTGGCTTGGGACTGACTGTTCCTGCAAAATCAACATAGGTAACTGTGTAGTTGCTAAATAAAAATCCACCGGCACCGATTGCCAGCGAAGGAGTTACCGTATAGGCTGCTCCTGCTGCGGTACCTGCAAGAAGCCCTGCTGCATTGGGACGAAGGGTTACGCTTGTTATGGATTCAGTACCAGCGATACCTGTTGTGGTAAAATTGGTTGTACTCGAGCCGGCCGTCAAAGCGGTGCCGTAAAACTTGGCAGGGCCCGTGGCAGTAATAGTTAAAGGTTTGAGTGTTATATTGGCAGTAAGACCAGCCGGCTGGGTTAACGAATAATTGCCGGCGGCTGCTCCGCCAAGGGTGGAAGTTGAAGTAACAGCAATTCCTGTACCCACATTAACACTTGCAAATGTTCCGGTTCCGGTTAAAGTAACTACGTCAGGAACGATAATCCCGGTAAGTGTACCGGTGATGGTTGCAGCAGCAGTAGCATCATAAGGTTTATTGCTGGCTGCAGCATCGGGAAGAGTAAGCGGCTTAACCGTAATATTTGCTGTGACCCCGGTTAGCGGACCAATAGAATAATTACCTGAAGCGGTACCGGTGAGTGTATAGCCGGTAACTGTGATTGCTTTCCCGGTGCCGACGGTGGCTGTTGCGAA
>QYQM01000104.1 GCA_007280905.1 Porphyromonadaceae bacterium
CATAATTGCGTCTATCATAATTGCGTCTTTTCGAAGGAGAAAGGAAGAATTTAGAGTCCCGCAATATTCTTTCAATATAGCACCAAAGCCAATAACTTAAAAAGGTACTATTTAGTTAAAAGATATTTCTCGCAAAGTCCCCAAGACGCTATTAGCATAAACAATTTGGCGCCTTTGCGCCTTTGCGAGAGAAAAGGAGTTATATAAGAGATTCGAAATCCAGTTTTGAATTCTGAAGTGCAAGATTCAAGTGTGCTCGGTGGGATGACATACCAGTGAGTCCCTTATTAATTGCCACTGGCTTTAGCTAGTTGGTTAATGTACAGATAGTAAAATTGTGCTTTAGCCCAAAATCAAACAGAAACCGTCAAAAATCCTTGAACTTAAAATAAACCAGCACCGGATTATCTTCTTCTTTAATATTCAGAATCCGGTCAAATCCTTTGATTTTTTTCTTCAGGGTGTTGATCTGGTCGGAAGACAGCGACTTAATGATTTGGTATAAATCAACCGCATCAAACATCGACAGAAAATGGGTTTTATAGGAATCCCGGGGGATTTTAACCGGGAAGCCGTGGAAATTGCCCAGACAGGACAAGGAATCTGCTCCAAATGTCATCAGGTTCTTTGTTTTTGAAAGGTCTTTTAAGTTAAGGTTTTCCGTTAGATGGTTATACCATACTTGAATCTCCTACTTCAGAATTCTCAATTCGAATCTCAAGACTCTCAATCCTTACTTTTCACCAATTGAATAATGTTATGTAAATTAGCTTAATAAACTTGCGCTAATGATACGCATGCTATTGATATTGATTTACTTGCTGGCTGTCAGCTCACCAATCCGGTGCCAGCTCTGGTATCTCACCCGCGACATCGCTGCCTCCCGGCAGGCATCTACCTGGTTAAGGTGACCACACCGCGGGGGATGACTTACACGGGGAAAATCCTAATTAATTAAAAGCTGAATCGGTTGTCGGTTATCACCTGTCACGTCTTTCTCTTCACTCGTTACTCGTCACTTGTCACTACATTTCCTACCTTTGTTAAAAACCCGTTTATGCGCATCCTGATAATTGAAGATGAGGTCAAAGTAGTGGATTTCCTGAGGATGGGACTCAGCGAAGCAGGGTATGAAGTGGAAGCTGCATTTGATGGACAAATGGGATACCGCATAGCTGTCAGTAAGCCATTTGATCTGATTATCCTGGATGTAATTCTGCCCATAATGAACGGGTTCGAGGTATGCCGGAAAATCCGCGAAAAGAATGTTGCTGTACCAATTCTGATGCTGACCGCGTTGGGTACAACGGATGATAAACTGGATGGATTTAGTGCAGGGGCTGACGATTACCTGGTCAAACCTTTCGAGTTCATGGAACTGTTGGCACGGATCAAAGCCTTGTCAAAACGGTCATCCGCCGGATACATGGCCGGATCTTTACTGAAAGTGGCTGATCTGGAACTGGATCTGAATAAGAAATCCGCCCAAAGAGGAAGCAGTAACATCGAGCTTACGGCTAAGGAATATACCCTGCTGGAATACCTGATGCGGAATAAGGGCCGGGTTGTTTCCCGGTCGGAAATCGCAGAAAAGGTTTGGGAAATCACTTTCGATACCGGAACCAATATCGTTGATGTGTATATCAATTTGCTCCGTAAGAAGGTTGACAGGAATTTTGATCAAAAGCTGATCCAGACGAGAATAGGGTTGGGATATACTATTGATTCTGAATAAATGGAAATCCGCAAGAAGATAAGCCTTCAGTTTACGGTCATTGTAGCGGTTATCCAGTTATTGCTCTCTCTTGCAATATATATCTCATTTGCCAAGTCGAGAGAGGAAGACCTTTACACCAAGCTTGAAGCCAAAGCCAAGGGTGTGGGCCAGATGCTCATCGATATTGTGGAAATCGATGCTGTGCTATTGGAAAAGATTGAGCGGAATAACCCTTTAAGCTTACCTTATGAGAAGATTATCATTTATAACTATCAAAATAAATTACTTTTCTCCAATGACGATCATGGTGAAATTACAATTGACCCTAATCTTATAGATCAAGTCCGGCTTAACAATCGTGCCCGGAGCCGGATTGGGCAATATGAAGTCCTCGGGAAATTTTATACCAATCCGAATGAGCGAATTGTGGTCTTCGTCGCAGCTGTTGATCTCTATGGTTTCAAGAAACTTTCCTTCCTCAGGCGGATCCTTACAATCGTGTTTGTTATCGGTTTGGTTATTGTATATTTTGCCGGTCGGGTATTCGCCGGGAGGGCGGTTCAGCCAATACTGAAAGTCATGTCCCAGGTTGACAGGATCAGTGTTTCAAACCTGAATGCCCGATTGGATGAGGGACCCAGCAAGGATGAGATCGCCAGACTCTCAGCCACTTTCAACAAGCTGTTGGAACGGCTCGAAGCCTCTTTTAAAATGCAAAAGAGCTTTATAGCCAACGCATCCCATGAAATGAACACCCCGTTAACCGTTATCACGGGACAATTGGAAGTGGTACTGATGAAAACCCGGACGAACCAGGAATACGCAGAAACGATAACCACAGTATTATCTGAAATCAGGAACCTTAACCTATTGTCGATAAAGCTGCTCATGCTCGCACAAGCCAGCACAGAATTAACCAGCACAAACTTTGCCTTGCTCAGAATCGACGACCTTTTATGGCAGGTGAGAAGTGAGATTTTAGCCCGATATCCTGAGTTTTCGGTTAAAATCGAAATGCACGAGGAAATTGATGATGAGGATCAGCTTACGGTTTCCGGTAATGACATGTTGTTAAAAACCGCAATAGTCAATATTGCCGAGAACGGATGCAAATACTCTGATAACCATAGGGTTGAGATCAGCTTGTCTAAGATGGCCGAAACCCTGGTAATTCACCTTATCGATCAGGGAATCGGTATTCCCGAGCATGAACTGCAGATGATTTTCCAGCCTTTTTACCGAAGCGAGGCTGTAAAAAACAGTGACGGACACGGTATCGGGCTGTCGCTTGCCGAGAAAGTGATCAAACTGCATAAGGGGAAACTCTCTGTGACTTCACAAGCCGGACAGGGATCCGATTTCATGATTCGGTTACCACTCGCGAAAAGAATCTCGCAGCCGGATACTTTTTAATCACTTTTTAATCTCGTTTTCATTTCATCTTAACCTCCTTGGATTACGTTAGTGACGTAATCTATTGAAGGATTTTGAAATGAAAACGTCAAAAAACACAAACAGGGCTGTTGCGGTAACTATCATCGCTCTGCTTGTCCTGGCCTCAGCCTTCTTTATTTACGATTCCGTAATGCTTTCCAATAAACTTGATAGGGAGCGTTTAGAGAAAGAATCGATTCTCTCCGAAAAAATTCATTTGAACCAGGGTTAGTACTTGGTTAATTTTGATTTTCCTTCTTCCAGGGACATGGCAGATTCTTTCTGTTCATGTCCCTCTCCGTTTACAGGAATATCCGATTAAAATCAATAAGGCTGCTACAGCTCTTCTGATCGGTACATTGACCTGGGCGAAACAGCCACCATCATCTCTTTCCTGCTCGGAGCCATGACCATTGTTGAGATCATCGATCAACACTTCTGCCGTACTTGACAACCTGAACACAACCATTGTAATGGTGGCCTTATTGCGCAAACTGGTATCTTAAAAAGATCAGCTGGCTGGCGATTATTGGCTACCTGGCCGGAGTGGTGGTTTACTGGCTGCAGGCGCAGATATTATAGACTGGGGCCTTCATTAAGGCCGGCCCTAACTATACTTCAATCTCGCATTTCAGAATTCGAAATTCTTAATTCGAGTCTCACCACGGTCTGGTTTTTGTTGCTATCCACATTATGAACGAAAAAGAAATTCTTAGCAGCACACGCCGGATTCATGACCTTTTGTCAGTGAAACGGCTGAAGGAGGCTATGACCGATCTTCGGCCCATGCTGACTGATGCAGGGGTGAATGCATGGATCGAGGAGCTGGAGCAAATCGATACCACCTATCGGTTTATGCTCGAATATACCCTAAAAGGGATTCAGGACCCTGAGCGCCAGAAAGTTTACCGCAAAATAGTTGCCGACCTTTACGAACTCAGCGACCGGGTTTCGGAGTTTCTCCTGACCCGATTGTCCACCCAATATGTCCATGTTAGGAAGCGGATCTTCCGCGATGACCCCGGTCTCGAAGCATTTATCCAGAGTTTTCTCCGTACGCCCGACCGGATCAACCCTTCGGATCCGGAATACCTGCGCGATTTGTCACGCCTGTTTCACCTGATCTGGCTCACCGATGAGTTCCATGAACGCGAAGTTCAACTGGTGGAACAAATCAAGGATTCTGGTGTCCTGTCGGTCCCCGAAAAAGGTCTTCTGATTACTGCATTAAATTTCAGCGTTTTACGCTATTTCGATAAACGAAAGTTCGAATTATTATTCGGATTTTTTGATTCGGACGACGAGGAATTGCGTCAGCGCGCCCTTATCGGACTATTGCTGGCATTCTACCGGTACGATACACGCCTGGTTTATTATCCTGCTATCCGGGGGCGCTTCCTGGTGATGGACGAGTATCAGAATTTCAAGAAAATGGTTCAGGAAGTCATTATGCAACTGATACGGGGCCGTGATACCGACCAGCTCAGCCGCCGCATGCAGGAAGAGATCCTGCCCGAAATGCTCAAACTGACCCCACAGATCCGGAAAAAACTGGATCTCGACCAGTTATTGGGTGAGAACCTGAGCGATGAGGAGAATCCGGAATGGCAGGAGATTTTCCAGGATTCCCCGGGGTTAAAAGATAAAATGCAGGAACTGACAGAGATGCAGATGGAGGGTGACGATGTGTTCATCGGAACTTTCCAGATGCTTAAAGGATTCCCGTTTTTCCGTCATCTGATCAACTGGTTTTTTCCATTCACTACCAACCATCCGGAAATCCTGTCCCTGGAGGACTCCGGAGAATTTACCTGGATGAAGGGGTTTCTGGAATCGGTAGATAAAAGCTTTTATCTCTGTAATTCAGATAAATACAGTATTTGTTTTGGGATCCGGTCTATGCCGCCTGATATGCAAAAGTTCCTGTCGGGCGGACTGCATGCCGAGGCCGAACAGCTTAAGGAGATGCTGGATGGTGATAAAATTCTCGATCCTTTGCAGCAAGCCCGCCGCGTGATCCGCCAGTATATCCAGGACCTGTATCGGTTTTACCGGTTTTATCCGGATAAACAGGGTTTTGATGACCTTTTTAACTGGAAACTCGATTTTTACCGGAAGGATTTTTATCGAGAATTGTTTCTTGGAGATACCGATGCATTATACTCTATAGCAGGATTTTATCTGCAGAAGAAGAACTATCGCGAAGCAGCTGAGGCTTTTGGCATCCTCGAGCAATCAGGTGATATGAGTGCCGAGGTGCTGCAAAAGTTGGGATACGCATGGCAAAAATCAGGAAACTACCAGAAAGCACTGGATTTTTATCTGAAAGCAGATCTCCTGTTAAACGAAAACCTCTGGAATCTCAAGAAGATCGGCCTTTGCTACCGGTATCTCAAACAGCCGGAACTCGCGCTTCCCTATTACCACCAGGCTGAACTTCAGAATCCGGATGATTTGAATACCGAAATATCCATCGGACATTGCATGCTTGATCTTCAGGATTATGAGGGAGCGCTGAAATCCTATTATAAAGTGGAGTACCTGATGCCCGGGAATCATAAAGTCTGGCGGCCAATCGCCTGGTGCTCGTTTGTCCTGGGTCGGTTTGATCAGGCCCGGAAATATTACGATAAACTGATCGCCAGGGAACCAACCCATCATGATCTGATCAGCCTGGGCCATCTGGAATGGTGCGAAGGGAAAAGAAGTGAAGCCATCGCTTGCTATCGCCAGAGCCTGATCACCGGTAAAATCGATTTTGATGAGTTTCTTTCGGTTTTTGACCAGGATCGTGATCAGTTGCTGAAACAAGGGATCGATCCCGAAGAAATTCCCATTTTAATTGACCGCCTGAGATATCTCTGCTGACTGATTACCATGTTGGTGGGAGGGGAGTCATTTATTCCAATACGGCGGATCAACCTCCAGCAGATGTTTCACGAAAAAGTCCTTGCGCTTGCGATCGCCGGCCGGACCGCCGCTCGAATGATCCATGCCCGGAACCACCAACAGGTCGAAGTCCTTGTTTGCCTTGATCAGGGCATTCACTACCTGCATGGTGGAGGAGGGATCCACATTGTGGTCCATCTCACCAACTATCAGCAACAGTTTCCCCTTGAGTTTCGAAGCATTGACCACGTTGGAACTGGCCTCATACCATTCCCCAACGGGATAGCCCATCCACTGCTCGTTCCACCAGAAACGATTTATCGGGCGAAAAGCTAACCGTATGTTGGCCATTGCCATCAGTTAGGCGGATCAGCCCTGTTCCGTCGAAATTCACCCGGTAAACCTGAATAAAATAGGGATACTGCCCCGGTCGTTCCATCAATTTCCAGTACGCGGTACACCTGATGTCCCCGTTGATTGTATTCAAAAGTAAGTGCACGGCTATCTTTTCTCCATTCAAAATAATTAATATCAAACTGTTGTGGAAATAATTCGTCGCTGGCAATAAATTGCTTTTTCTCTTCGCGCAAAAAGAGTACCGGCACCTGGTATGGCAGTTCATCACCTGGCTTGGTATATTCAACATCAGAGTATTTGGGTTGTACCTGATCGGCGGGTGACGATTCAACATAATGGATAATCCGTTTCCAGGCCGGCTTGAATTTTACGGCAACCAGTTTTTTTGAATCGGGCGACCAGTAAATTTTGTAGGATGAATAGTAGAATCCCGGCACGCCATCCTTGCTGTACTGAATATCATCGCCGCCTTTGTGCGGTTTGATCCATACATTGAAATCCCGTATAATGGCATCCCACAGACTGTCAGGCGATACAACCGGTTTATTATCCAGTTCATTCCGGCTTTCACTCCAGTTACGGGCCGATCAGGGTCCGATCCACTCCGGCCTGACTCCCCCATGCAATACTTTGTCGGATACCAGTTTATCCAGATTTTTAGTCTTATCGTAATCGGCCATTGTTCCCTGAGCCCGGGCCCCTGTAAAGGCTATGAGCATCAGGGTAGTAAGAATGATGGAGCTGATGTTTTTGCTGGTTTTCATGGTTCAGATTTTTGTTTTCACCGGCAAGATAAATGATTAGAATCGTTAAAAAGTAGATATGCACCACGGAGACACAGAGTACATGGAGAAACACAGAGATTATTATTCGAAGATATCTCCGCAGAACTCCGTGATCTCTGTGTCTCCGTGGTGAGTAGATACGATTTTCATAAGTAAAAATCTATCCTTCGATCTTTGAACAGATCGTTATATTGGTTAACGGATTTATTGTCAGCATGATGAATGTCGATATCGATCGTATTTACACAAAGCTTTTCTGTTGTAGCGGCGGATAGGATATTGCCATTGACACAGGTAATCTGACTGCTCCCGGTGAACGTAAAATCATCGTCACCTCTGGTTTCCCTGCCAATCCGGTTTGCGGTTATGGCAAACACCCTGTTTTCCAGGCATCTGGTAACCATGGCACTCTGGCAATACGGCATTATGAGATTGGAAGGATGTGCAATAATCTGGACACCTTTCAAAGCAAGTGTACGTGTTACCTCGGGGAATATCCAATCGAAACAGATCATCATGCCGATTTTCATCCCATTCACATGATGTACTTCGAACTGTTTATTTCCCGCACTAAACCAGAGCTTTTCCTTATTGAACAGATGAATTTTCCGGTAGGTGCCAATCACGTTATCCCCAAAAACCATGATGGCTGAATTGAATATCTGATCGCCTTCCTGCTCAATAAAACCGCCAACCATAATGGCCCCGGTTTCGGCAGATAATTGCTTCAGAAACCCTGCTGTTATCCCGTCAGGAGTTTCAGCCAGCTGATGTGCCTCTTCTTTTGAGGTGAACGTGTATCCTGTTGCAAATAGCTCTGGCAGAACCAGTAAGTCAGCTATTATCCCTTTAGCTAAAGTTGCGATTTGCGAGAAATTCTCCTGTTTTTCTCCAAACCGTGGCGAATTTTGTATAAACCCTACGATCATGCTTCGTAAACCATCTCAAACCCATACAATATCGCCAGCGTTTCCACCTCGCGTTTCAGATCCCCGAAGAAGGTAACCCGGTGCCAGCCCCACTGATCCCATTCGTTGAGGAGCTTGTATACATCGCCCTTAACTTCTACGGCCAGCTTGCTGCGGCAGGCCATATCCTCGTCCACATTTTCAACGGTAACCCCCTGATGAAAAATGATCTGCTTTTTGTTGTGATCGAACTCAATGGTGGTGGTCATGGCACCAATTGGCAGCAGCGACCGGATAGCTGCTCCCTTGCGGTCTTCTGAATGGCTCCGGATATGGAAAGGATTATAAGGGCCATCCGGACCGTAAACTTTTGTAGGAGCCACGCAATGGGCATAGATGATCTGGTTTTTAGAAGTATCGATGACCGGATCTGAGATGAAACCGGGCCTGCCTGCCTGATAAGTCATCATCAGTTTGGTGATCGTTGAACGCTGATCGGCTTCACAGGCGCCAACAAAGCCCTGATCATCCAGTTCCATGAAACCGATGCACGGATAGGCACACACCATCTGCTCGCTATATATACCACCCAGGCAATTAACGGTAATAGCCTGTGCCTGATGATCTTCCATGACCCCTGCCATAGCCAGGTACATGGCAGCCGATTTCCTGATTTCCTCAACTTTGGGTTCAACGACACGACCGGCGCGCTTGATCCACTCATCGGCCTTGGCTTCGTATTCTTTTTTGGTAATGGCATTATAACGGTTATTGATCTCGGAAAATTCGATACCCTTAACCTGAATGCCATACGTCTCCTGCAGTTTGATATCCGGAGTACCGCCCACCACCAGCATCGTGGAGTTCGCGATCAGTTTCATGGTAACCAGATAGCTGAGGGCTTTTTTTACATCATTGAAATCCGATGAAGAAACCGGGATCACAGGAAATTTCTGGCGGTGTGCCCAGGCATAGGCCGTCAGGAATTCGCCGGATCCGGCATACAGGTGATCCACCATGATCATTGGCTTACCGCTCTGGGCAAGGGTTTCAGAAAGGTTACCCCAGAGGCATCCGACCAGAAAATAGAGATATCCATCCACTTCGGGATCTTCATCTACTATCCGCTTAGCCTCTTCGGCTGAACCCACCATCGTCGATAAAAACCTGAATTCCACGTCAGGACAACCGGATAACAGTTTCTCCTTGTATTCGGCGATCTTCGAATCGAAATCATAACCGATATTCGGCCAGATCGGACCGGCAGGATCGGGATAGGCAAAAATCGTTTTAACAACCGGTTTCACCTTCGGGCGCGATAAAACCGGCGGCATGTAAAAGTTCATCGACGACCCTATCATCGGGTATAGCGATAGTCCGGCACTGCATATTGCGCAGTGGCTTAAAAAGTTGCGGCGGGAGAGATTTGATTTCATAATGTGTTGATTTGTTGATATATTGATGTGCTGATTTGCTAATATGTCAGTTATAGCGTTTTTACTTGTGCTCCGTATTTCCCGCGACAGCCTTGTCATCCCGGCGAAGGCCGGGACCCCGTCACGCTACCAGAGGATTCCGCTAATTGAACTTACTCTTCATCTTCATAACCGCCTCAATCTCGGCGATCTCCTTGGGTACGGCACTTGTGATCACTTCGTTGCCGGCGGGGGTGATGAGTACGTCATCTTCAATACGGACACCGATGTTGATGTACTTTTTGAAAATCGGCTCAACATTTTTCAGGAAGGCTTTCCAATCGGTTTCCGAAACATTGCGGGCTCTGCCGGCTCCTTTTTCCAGGTAATCCGCGGGGAAATAGAGCCCGGGTTCCATGGTATAAATCATACCCGGAATTAAGAGATCTGATTTTCCAGGAACATACGGTCCTGAAACATCATGCACCACTAGACCGATATGATGACCCCAGCCGTGCTGCATCCAGAAGGATTTCTGCCACACCTGGGTCGTATCGGTAAGGAGTCCAAGCGCAAACAGGCCTTTGTTCAGTTCATTGGTTACCGTTTGGTAGGCTTCGTTGATGCTCCTGCCTGGCTGCATTTTTGCAATAGCTGCTTTTTGGGCGTTCAGCACCACGGAATAAATCTCTTTCTGTTCCCTGGTAAACTTGCCCGAGATTGGTATGGTACGGCTGATATCGGCGGTATAACTCATGTACTCGGCCCCGATATCGAAAACCATCATATCACCCGGCTGTGTGGTCCGGTTGTTGGCTCCATAGTGCACTGATGTTGAATTCGGCCCCGAAGCTGCCTGTGTTCCAAAGCTATATCCGGTTGATCCGAGCTTTTTAAAAGTGTAATCCAGGATGAGGTCAAGATCCTTTTCGTTCATTCCGGGCTCGGCGGCCTTCATCATTTCAACCAGGCCCAGTGCATTGATCTCTGCCGCTTTCCTGATCAGACCGATCTCCGCATCATCCTTCACCGGTCGCATATCGTTGATCTGCGGGGTGATATTTTTAATGGTTTCGAGCCGGCCGAGACCGAACCCTGCCTGATCAAGCATTTTTAACTGATTCATCTCCATCCAGAGGGTAGGGTTTGCCGGTGCCAGTTTCGGTAAATCTTTCGCAAGGTCTTCACTGGCCTTAACTTCCAATCCGGCCGGTGTGGATTCCGGCTGACCGTAGCGGCTGGCTGCCCGGTAAACGGTGGATTTACCGGATTTGCCGTCGATTACCAGCACGGCGTTGGGGGTTTTAATCCCGGTGAGATAATAGAAGTTCATGCTTTCCCCGCTGGTCGAAACATAATCCTGTCCACCGTTATTAACCAGGATGACCAGTGCTTTATCGGTTTTTGCGACAAGCTTGTCGCGGCGGGACTGGTAGGGATCGGGTTGGGCACTGATGCTGGCCGTAAAGAGGATAAAGTAGACTATAAGACTGGAAGACTTTAAGACATTAAGATTGGAAGAGGTGAAAGATTTCATAGGTGTTGAATTTTGACTAAAGGTATGAAATCAACGGATTAGATGATGTGATGATGTGATGATTTGATCATGTGCTGATGTGCTGATTAACGCTCTTTTCGTTCTTCACGTTCTTCACGTTCTTTACCTTCTTAACGTCCGTAATGTCCTCATGTCCTCGCGATAAAACTGCATTAAGCGCGAGTTCCCGACCTTCCCTTCCTGTTTTGGTTGGAACGGGAACTGCGGCGCCTTCACTCCGCTGCCGAACCATCCGGGGCCGATGAATACCCTTGCTTCGTCCCAGAGGTTTTCACGGATCAGGGTTTCAACCAGGGTTGGGCCGCCTTCAATCAATACCGACTGGATATTGCGATTATACAGATCGGCCAGCACTTGAGGCCAAACCGGTTCTTCGGGAGATATCCGGATAAATTCCAGGTTTGGTTGATTTTTGTGATCGGTACCCGTATATATCACCGTCGGTATCGCCCCATCCAATATCCATAGTGGCGACCTGCGGTCGCCCATTTCAAGGCGGCCAGTCCGGTCAATGGTGATCCGCAGCGGATCCTTTCCCGCCCAGGCCCGGACGTTTAGTTGCGGGTTATCGAGTAAAATAGTTTGAGAACCTGCGAGTATCGCCTGTTCTTCGGTGCGCCATTTATGAACCAGCCGGCGACCCGTTTCGTCGGTGATCCAGGTGGGCTTTTGATTTTCAGTCTGATCCCGCAGGGTATCGACAAATCCATCAGTCGTTTGAGCCCATTTCAAGATCAGCCAGGGCCGTTTTTGTTCATGAAAAGTATTAAAACGGCGGTTGAGCCAGCGCGATTCCTGTTCGAGCACCCCGGTAATTACCTCAACACCCTTATTGCGCAAACGATCAAGCCCGCCGCTGGCAGCTGAGTTTGGGTCGTTTTGTCCGATCACTACTCTCCCGATCCCTTTATCGAGGATCAGATTGGTACAGGGTGGAGCTTTTCCATGATGGTTGCACGGTTCGAGATTGACGTACAGCGTTGAATCCGGTAAAATTGACTGATCCTTAACCTGATTGACCGCTTCCGCCTCGGCATGCGGATTGCCGTACCCGGTATGATATCCTTCGCCAATGATCCGGTCGTTATGTACGATCACCGCCCCCACCATAGGATTGGGGGCAACTGATCCCAGCCCGTTGCGGGCCAGATCGAGGCAGCGTTGCATATAAAATTCGTGCAATAGCGTCATGATGGCAAAGATAGGGAATTGGTTGAAGTAGAAATTTTGAGATTCGAATGAAGAGTTCCGAATTCTGACTTCAAAGATTCAAGTAGATTCAAGTATCGTACGGAAAGGCTTCAGAGTCGTTCCTGATACCCGATGCCCGACACCGACAACGCATCACTATCACAACTATCACAACCATCACAACAACCACAACCGATAACTGACAACCGACAACTGATAATGGTTCGTGTTTCACGAAACTTCCCTAATTTTAAACTCTGTCAATCCATTAAACCAAGCCAAAATGATCTACTCAGATATCAACAAATTATTAAGAGAGACTCTTGATAACTTGTACCCCGATCACGAGATTGAGTCGATCGGGAGGCTGGTTTTGGAGCATCTTACAGGGATGGCCTGGGTTCAGGTTCGGTTGAATTATGGGAAGGAGTTTATACCCGATGAGAAAAGTCAGATCGGAGGCATCATCGCCCGCTTGATAAAGCACGAACCGATCCAGTATATTCTCGGCGAAACCGAATTTTACGGATTGAAGCTTAAGGTGCGGCCCGGAGTGCTGATACCAAGGGGGGAGACCGAAGAATTGGTAGATTGGATCATTAAGGCTCAAGGCTCAAGGCTCAAGGCTCAAGGGAAGGAAGGAAGGGCAGAAGGGAAGAAAAGATTAAGGGTTTTAGATATTGGATGCGGAAGTGGGGCGATAGCGATTGCCTTGGCTAAATATTTACCTGGTGCTGAAGTAGTTGCTTCTGATATCTCGGAGGAGGCCTTGCAATTGACCCAGGAGAATGCAACCCTTAATCATTTGGAACTAACCATAATCTCCCTTGATATTCTTTCCCCTCAGGGCACTTGTCATCCCGGCGAAGGCCGGGATCCCGTCACGCTACTCCGAGGCTCTCCTTGTCATCCCGGCGAAGGCCGGGACCCCGTCCCTGACCACGACATTCGCCAAGGCGTCAATGGTTCTTGCAGCTATGACGTTATCGTCTCTAATCCTCCCTATGTTCCCATGGGCGAGATGACGTCGATGGATCTGCATGTGGTTGATTATGAGCCGGTACAGGCTCTATTTGTACCGGATAACGACCCGCTGCTGTTTTACAGGGCGATTGCAGAGTTTGCTGCGACGCATCTGAACCCGGACGGACAGGTATATGTGGAGATTCACGATCGGCTGGGGGAGGAAACGGCCAATTTATTCCGAAAATGGTTTAAAAATGTTGAACTTCGTAAAGATATTCACGGCAAGGACCGTATGATTCGCGCACATCATGGATAAAAATCAGGCATTAAGCAGAGCAATGGCCCTCTGCTCCCATTCCGAATACAGCGAGGCTGATATTCGTGGCAAACTGAAATTCTGGGGAACCCCGCAAGAGGATATGGATTGGATTGCCGGCGAACTCATCAAGGAGAAGTTTATCGATGATTTACGGTTTACGATTGCATACGTTAGAGATAAAATCCGGATCAACCAATGGGGCCGGATCAAGATCCGGTATATGCTCTCGATGGAAAAAGTTAACCATTCCGTTATCGATCAGGCTTTTGAAGAAATCGATGAGGAATTCTACGCCGACACGCTGCAGAAACTTTTGCAGAAAAAAGCCCGGGAACTGAAAAACGAATCCAATCCATTCAACAAAAGACAGAGACTCATCAAATTTGCCCAGGGCCGCGGGTTTGAGGTGGACCTCATCATTAAGCAGATGAAGGATTTAACATGAGGACATTAAGAGAGAAAAGAACGTAAAGAATGTTAAGAAAGGGAGAACCGAAGCACTTGTCATTCCCGCGAAGGGGGGATCTTTTGACGCTGCACTGAGCCTCATAGACCCCATGAATTCCACCAGACTCCTTATTCCAGCTATACTGCTGACCATCAATCAGACAATGATGGCCCGGGAACAAATCACCATCGATCCTGTCAACCCGGGCAAAACTTTTGAAGGGATCGGAGCGCTCAGTGCCGGGGCTATGAATCGTGGCTGATGGCGGAAGCACGAAAAAGGAACCCGGCTAACTTCCTCGATATCCTTCAATGGGGCGCGCCCGGATGGATCGGAAACGGGGAGTTCTTTTCGAAAGACAACGCGAATTCTATCGCCCGTTTTATCGAAAAAAACAAAGAATATTTCGGATTGGATATCAACTATTGCGGAGTCTGGCACAAAGCGGAGTTTGATAACTTTATAATTGAGAAATAATCAGTATGATTGTATAGCTAATACTTATTAATTATATTTGTACTTTATACTTATAAATATGAAGCCCGTCAACTATACCAGTTCACTTCCATCAGAACTTCTGAAAATGTTAGAGCATTACGCGGTTAGGTTTAAAGTTCCGAAAAACCGGATCATTGAGAATTCACTCAAAGCCTACTTCGATAGTATTAAAAAGGCCGAATATACTCGCTCGTTCAAAAAAGCAGCGGGCGATCCCGAAATAGTTGATATGGCAGAAGAGGGCCTGGAAGATTATTTAAAGATACTGGATGAACCATGAAACAGGGAGAAATCTGGATGGCCGATCTGAATCCTGTCGTGGGAAGTGAGCAGCAAGGAATAAGGCCTGTGGTTATCATCAGTGGTAATGCGATGAATAAAAACCTGGGAATCAGTATTGTGTGTCCGTTTACCAGCAAAGTTAAGAACTATGCCGGTTGCCTGGTTCTTCCCATGGATTCTGTCAATGGATTGGAATCTGATTCCGAAGTGATCACTTTCCAGATCAGGACTATCTCCCATGCCCGTCTGATCCGTAAAACCGGGAGCATTACACCGGCACAACTGGAGCAGATAAAAAAGGGGCTGACAGAGATACTTACCTATTAGAAGGCTAAATGCAGCGCCAAAAGGTAAATTGCTTGTCAAATAAGGTGCATTGCTGATTTTTAGTTCACCTTAGAAACCCACCGCCAAAGGCGGTGGGTATGTACTGAAGGCTATGCCAAAAATAGGTATATTTGGTACATGGGCAAGTATAAGAAACTATCACATGTGATCTACAAGTGTGATTACCACATTGTTTGGGTACCGAAGTACCGGTATAGGATATTGACGGGAGAAGTAGGAAAGCAAGTTGATGAAGATATACGGAAGCTGAGTGAATGGTTGGGGTGTGAAGTGAAGGAATTGAACGTACAGACGGACCATATACATGTGATCGTGAGCATTCCACCGAAGGTTTCGATATCGGTTTATATGGGAACGATCAAAGGGAAAATAGCGATCAAGCTGTTTAAGAGTTACCCGGTATTGAAGAAGAAGCCATATTGGGGGAATCATTTTTGGGCCGAAGGGTATTTTGTGAATACAGTGGGCTTGGACGAAGAGATGATCAGACGGTATGTTAAATACCAAGAGGAAGAAGAGCGAAAAGAGGAGGGAGACAAAAAGGAATTCAAGCAGTTGGAACTGGGGCTATAGCCCTTTGGGCGTTTTTTTCAAGCCACCGCCTCTGGCGGTGGTAATTGACATGTGGGCTGTGGAACGGGCAGCCTGATCGTTTCGCTGGCCAAAGTTTTCAGGGAAACGGCCGGGCTGGATCCCGATGAAGCCATGCTCGATGCTGCCCGCCCTGAAGACATGTCACGATCCTTAATTAGCGATAACTTTAAACACGCATGATTATAACGATTTAAAAAGCTAAAATACAACAATGATGGTAACCCGGAATGGGAAACTTTATTGGAATACCGCGATTTGACAAGCAACTGGAATAAATCTGATTCTATCACCTATTTATACAATCCCGACCGTATACTCAGCGAAACGTATTGTTATTCTAAAAGTTACGTAAAGCCTGCTCCGGTTTCACCGGATAGGTCACTGGAAAAGAGGTTGAGATACCAGTTTCAGATCTTGCCCCGGGATTATTTTTTGTAAGGATTCTGGCTGATGGAAAGGTTCAGGTTATTAAGGTGGTTAAGAATTAGGCCTGACAGGTTTAAGACCTAAGTTTCAGAAAGCAGGTTGAACAGATCTATATTCATATATATAACCTCTTTGCCGATCTTTTGTGGCACCAAAATTTTTAGATCCTCAATCTGTTTCAGGTATTTCTTGGCCGTATTTAAGCTCCTGATTCCAGTTGACCGGAATAGATTATTCTGATCGAGCAGTTTCTTCGGACTTGTATAGGGTTGCTCAAAGATTCTTTCAATGACCTCAGTAGGAATATGAGGTAGTTTTGAACCGGCCATTTCCAGAGTTCTCCGGTATAACCTATCGATTTCTGTGATTTTTTGGATTGTAAATACAGAAGTCTCCTCAATGGCTTTCATCATGTACAGGATCCAGTCGTGCCAATTCCGGCGGGTGGTCACCCCATTCAGGGTTTCATAATAATTGTCCTTGTTACTAATAATATAAGAGCTAAGATATAGGATGGGAACATCAAGTAAACGTTTGTGTATCAGTGAAAGAATATTCAGGATCCTACCCGCTCTTCCATTTCCGTCACGAAAAGGATGTATGGCTTCAAATTGGTAATGTGCCACGGCCATTTTAATCAGTGGGTCATATGGATACTTGCTGTCATCATTCAAATATTGACTAAGGTTTTCCAGCTTTTGCTCAATTATCTTCTCACCCCGTGGAGGAGTATAAACCACAGTTCCTCCCAGTATGCCGCTTCCCCGCCGTTTTATGGTAGTTTCGGTTTGTGGAGGCCGGATACCATCATTGACCTGCTTTATCTCCCGGTAGAGTTCAACCATTAATTCCACTGAGAACTGTCCGGTATTGTTTATGATGTCGAATCCCTTCCATAATGCCTGACGGTAACGCAATACCTCCTTTGCATTTCCATTTAGGTTGGTATCATTACCAGAAAGGGCTTTGTACAATTCATCATCGGTTGTGAAGATGTTCTCAATTTCTGTACTGGCTTTGGCTTCACGCAGGGCAAGAGTATTGACCAGCATGGATTGATTCGGAAGAATTCTTGCCAGGCCTTTCAGTTCAGCCAAAGCTTTATTGGCATTATTTAAAGCGAGTAAGATTTCAATAGTCAGCACCTTATTGTCCGGTGGAGGCAACAAAGGCAAATGATTGTAAGGTTCGGTGCGATCGTATGGCAGTTGGTTTGACATATAAAGCATTTTATGTCAAAGATATTTAAATTATGACATTTAAGTAAGTTTTATGTCAAAAATTAAAATATTTTGATTTATACTGTTGTAATCATGGAAATTTGACGCCTGCTTAACCAAGTGTCAAATTTGAATGATATTTGACAGGTTTATTTGGAAACCACCATCCTCTTAGTTATGCTGAATTTCCCGGCTTTCAGCGTATAAAAATAGATCCCGGCATCCAGATCAGTATTTCTTATCGTTACCGAATGCATACCGGCAGGCTTCGTCCCTTCCTCTGTTATCTGAACAACTTTACCGGTAATATCCTTGATTTCGATGGTCACAGGAGCTTCCTTCCCAAGTTGATAACTAATCTGAGTTTCAGCAGAAAATGGATTCGGAAAGTTTTGCCCAAGTGAATTTTCAAGGCCGTATTGCGGAATACCGTCAACCCTGTTCTCATGATTATTAATATTCAGCCTGATCATTTTATTAAATGAGGAACCATTCTTCCATTCGCTATTATAACTCTCGTAACCCCACTGCTTGTCATAGGAGCCCGGATAATTTTTGGTGCTGCCTATCCAAAATGTATTTTTACGGTTTATCAGATTATCTGCCGTAATATAGGTCCAGAATTCAACGGCAGCGAGATATCTTTTCCCGGCTTTCATTAACTCTCCCTGGCCATCAGTTGCCAAAGGTAAAGTTACCCAGCCTTGCTTCAGTAACGTTGAGTCAACGGTAACCATATCAGTGGTTAACAATTCTATCATCTCTACCTGATTCTCTGCAGCCGGGGTAATTTCCAGCAGAACGAACCTGAAATCTGCTCCTACATTTGCCTTGGAAATGTATACGGATATAGAACTGGCTTCACAATCAGAGATCGGATCATACTCTGTTCCCATCAGATCTCCTTCGTGAGTATATTGATAATAATCCCTCCAGGGACTTTCATTCGCTTCGCTCTCATCCGGTGTCCTGGAATAGACGCTGTCGGTAACATGGAAGAAATAGGATTTCCGGTTGTTTTCAGGGTTCTGATCTACCTGATCAGATTTCATACCAAAAACCAGTTCATAGTGCCCGTAATCCACCGGCGTATAAGTCTTGTTAATGAATAAAGTATCTGCAGGATCACCAAAATAGCTGTAGGAAAGCGAATTAGAGCTCTCATTGAACTGGGATGCACCATTTTTCAGGATTTCAGCTTGAAACCGGATATTGGTCTGTTCAATTTCCCCGTAATTAATCACGCTGGCCTCAAATAATCCTATCGGCAATATTTGGGTTTTTGGCATCATGTATAAAAATCCGGCGGATGCATCGGGATTATTATCGATCAGTTGAGCCTGCCAGTGGTTCATCTTCAGATCATAATCCCAACCCTCCGAAAATGTCAGATCATCCAGCATCCAGAAGTAAAGAATAGAGCCCGACCAGGTAAGTTTGATAGTCACTTCCGGCTGGCCTGCCGCTACCTCGGAAATATTGGCAGTAAAATGGGCCACCTGGTTATTGGGCAGGTTCATCACGTTTACTCCCCGTGCAGTTCCCATTTTAAGATCGAACTCAGCCCAGTGTTTGCCCTTGTCATTGGTTACTTCGATGACCATCCTGGGGCTATTGAAGTATTTGAACATCTGTTCCAGACTCAAAATGACCGAAGGATGAGTGCTGAAGTTCATGACAGGCAGGGTTATAGAGCTGTTGACATACAGCATATCCGTATAATTTTTGAAGGCATTAAGATTGTCGAGATCAATCGCGAGAAATCCATTTTCGCGGGTGGTTGAGTTTAAAATATATCCTCCATCCCGATGGGCAAATGGCCCCTGCATGCTGTCCCTGGTCCATGCCCAGACAAAACCCGTATCATCAGCAGAGAGATCTTCGATTACCCATCCTGCAGGGGCAGTCCACCCTTTGGCATCGGCAGGATTTCCCCAGTCGAAATGTTCCTCCCAGAAAACCTGTCCGTTGCCTTTTAACAGGTGTGTTTGTCCGATGGAAGCAATTCCTGTCAGGCATATCAGAGCAAGTATTAGTAATCTTTTCATAGCTATTATCTTTTGGTCAATATTTCAACGAAATTAGAGGTTAAATATATATGTCTCAATCCACACGACCTGAAAATTGCATCTTTAGTTACAAAAAAATTATAATTATTTAAAGATGAAGGTATTGCAACGTTATTTTCTTACAACATTTTCCCTGGTACTGGTTAATGTTCTAACCGGTTACCGGTCCATACGGTTTTAGTACCACCTTCAGGTTAGTAGATTTCCTACTTGAAAATAATTTTCAACTTTCTTTGGTGCTTTAAGAAATAATTATTAAATTTGTAGTGTTATTACAGAGATTAAAATTTGAGAACGAAACTTAAAAATATAGCCAGTATTCAAACCGGGCTCTTTGCCAGGACTGTTTCTGAAGGAGAAATAGTGTTCCTGAAAGCAAAGCATTTTAACGAAAATGGGCTGATAGTGAATTATATCCGTCCGGAATTGATCAGAAGCAGTTCTGTGGAGCTACACTTGCTAAAACCCGGCGACGTGCTTTTTGCAGCCAAGGGGACCAGGAATTTTGCAGCAGTTTACGATATCCCAGACCAATCTTGTGTTGCCTCCACTTCGTTTTTTGTGATTCGATTAAAAGAAAATTCCATTTTGCCGGAATACCTTGTTTGGTATCTTAATCATCCTGGTACACTTCAACTATTGAAAGCCCAGGCAATCGGGACCTCTATTGTTTCGATTTCAAAACCTGTTTTAGAGGAGCTTGAAATTTCAATTCCTGATATGAAAACCCAACAAACCATCTTAATAATCACAAAACTCCGAATAAAGGAAAAGCAGTTGAAGCAACAGGTTGAAAAGCTTCGTGAAACGCAAATTCAACATCTGATCATAAAAGCAATAAAATAATATGACTCACAAGATCACGCAAAAAGACATCAACGATGCGGTCTGGAAAGCCTGCGACACCTTTCGCGGAAGCATCGACCCCAGCGTTTACAAAGACTATGTGCTGACCATGCTTTTCATCAAGTATCTCAGCGATGTTCACGATGATAAGTATGAAGCCTATCTTAAGAAATATAGTGGTGATGCCGAAAGAGCTAACCGTGCCATGCAGCATGAACGGTTTGTGGTGCCTGCAACCAGCCACTTTAATTATTTGTTCGACCACCGCAACGAAGCCAATATCGGGGAGCTGATCAGTATTGCCTTGAATGATCTGGAAGAGGCAAACCGTGAAAAATTCTACAGCGAGGATGGTGCCGGCATTTTCCAGAACATTGATTTCAACAGCAGTAAGTTAGGTGAACCAAAGGACAAAAACACGCGATTGAAAAACCTGCTGCTCGATTTTAATCAGGAAGAACTGGATTTGCGGCCCTCACACTTAGGGGGTGCAGATATTATCGGGGGTGCATACGAATACCTTATTGCCAACTTTGCCAGCGATGCAGGAAAAAAAGCCGGAGAATTTTATACTCCAAGTGAAGTATCCACATTGCTTGCAAAGTTGACCAAATCTTTACCAGGCTCCCGGATATGTGACCCAACCTGCGGTTCTGGCTCATTGCTGATTAAAGCTGGTTTGGAAGTTGGCTCCGACAACTTTTCCCTGTACGGACAGGAAGCTAATGGCAGTACCTGGGCATTGGCTGTTATGAATATGTTTTTGCATGGGTTCGACAATTCCACCATCCGCTGGGGCGATACCATTCGAAACCCCAAACTGAAGGAAGGTGATGCCTTGATGAAGTTCGATACGGTGGTGGCCAATCCACCCTTTTCGTTGGACAAGTGGGGCAAGGTCGACGACAAGGAAGAAAACAAGGCCAGCGACAGTTTTGATCCCGAGACCGATAAATACAACCGTTTCTGGCGGGGCATTCCATCTAAAAGCAAGGGCGATTGGGCCTTTATCAGTCACATGATCGAAACCACTTACGAAGGCAAAGGCAAAGTGGGAGTGGTAGTGCCGCACGGGGTTTTGTTCCGAGGGGCAAGCGAAGGAAAAATCCGGCAGAAAACCATCGAAGAAAATTTGTTGGAAGCCGTGATCGGCTTGCCGGCTAACCTTTTTTTCGGAACCGGCATACCCGCGGCCATCCTGGTTTTTAATAAAGGAAAAGGGGACAACAAAAATGTACTGTTCATTAATGCCAGCCAGCATTACGAGAGTGCGAAAAACCAGAATAAGCTTCGCCCCGTTGGTATCGACCTGATTGTGGATACCTACCGCCAGTTTAATGCAGGAAAATCTCAACCTGGTGTAGTGGCCGATAAATTCAGCTATGTAGCCACGTTTGACGAGATTAAAGAAAATGACTTTAACCTGAACATCCCCCGGTATGTGGATACCTTCGAGGAAGAACCCGAAGTAGATATTGCAGCCGTACAGAAGGAGATCGACAAACTGGAAGGCGAACTGAAAATCGTGCAGGCTGAGATGGACAAATATTTAAAAGAATTAGGCGTCTGAAATGCTGATCCAATACGCATCCGACCTGCATTTGGAGTTTCCTGAAAACAGGGAATTTCTCAAATTGAATCCCTTGCAGCCTAAAGGTGATATTTTATTGCTGGCCGGCGACATTGTTCTTTTTGCCGTGATGAATGAACATGCTGATTTTTTTAGCTATGTATCCGATCATTTTCAAACCACCTATTGGATACCGGGTAATCACGAGTATTATTATTCTGATGCTGCTAAAAAGTCGGGCACAATCCATGAAAACATCCGGTCTAATGTATTTCTGGTCAATAATGTTGCTATTGAGCAAGCCTCTGTGAAATTCATTTTCTCTACGCTTTGGTCGAGGATAAATCCTGCCAATCAGTGGCTTATCGAAAGAAAAGTCAGTGATTTCCATGTTATCAAATTCAATGGGAAACACTTCACCACTCCGGATTTCAATCTATTACATGAGGAAGACCTGAAATTCATTACGGCTGAATTGCAGTCTACCCGTCAGTTCAAGACAGTAATGGTTACACATCACGTTCCCACCATGATGAATTATCCGGCAAAACACAAGGGAGATCCGCTGAATGAGGCTTTTGGAGTAGAGCTATCCGGTCTGATTGAAGACCAGGGTCCGGATTGGTGGATTTACGGTCATACGCATTCCAACACTCCGCATTTCCCTATCGGGAACACGCAACTATTAACAAATCAATTGGGTTATGTTAAGTACAAAGAGCATTATGAGTTTAGTGCAACGAATACTATATCTATTGATTATTAGAATAATAAACTTAAATTAGCATGATAAACAAATTGGGTTTATTATAAGAAAATCAGTTTACTAACAAAATGGAGATATGAAACAGCTTAAGCAATACATAGAAGGTACATTAGGCTTGATTATTGAACCCGTACCATTCCCATCGGCCAAAATGGGTGGGTTACCGATGTTTATCGGCGAAACTTATACCCTTGAACATGCAGTAATGTTTGATCGGGAGCTGGTGTTTGCGGAGCCCCGTGCTAACGTAGGGTTCAGCATTCAACAAATCGAAAAGCATTTCGAACTGATCAGAAAAGAACTAAACGTAGATGTGATACTCGTACTATCGGAACTTGCTGCTTATTATCGAAAAAGGTTGATTGAGAAGGGTATAAGCTTTGTTGTACCAGGGAAGCAGCTTTTTTTACCTAATCTGTTGATTGATTTAAGAGAAAATTACACGCATCCGAAGACAAGGGAAAGGGGACTAAAGCTCTTACCTTCAGCACAATTCTTGTTGATCTATCATTTACTCCATCGGCATGAAAAAAAACAGATTGAAAGCTATTCTTTTAAGAAGATAGCTAAGGTGCTGGGATACACGGCTATGGCAATAACCAAAGTAGCTGAAAACCTAAAACAACTTGAAATTATTGAGGTGGCCGGGGACAAAGAAAAATTCATCCGCTTTAAACTTGACAGAGCAGAACTGTGGCGGGATTTGGAACAGCGGAATCTATGGATTAATCCTGTTTTGAAAAAAGTGTTTGTAGATGAAAAGCCGAATGGTGTTTTTATGTTACTCTCGAATGCTACGGCCTTACCCCAATACACAGATATGAACCCCAGCCGGCAAGAATTCTTTGCCCTGGATAAAACTCTGTATTACGGGTTGCAAAAAAACAATGTATTGAGGAATGCCAATGAAAGCGAGGGAAAGTATTGCCTCGAAATATGGAAATACAATCCGCTTACCCTGGTAGGTGAAATGCCAAATGATAGTGCTGTGGTTGACCCGCTTTCATTGTATCTCAGCTTAAAGGAAAACCATGATGAGCGAATGGAAATGGCTCTGGAACAAATAATTAATAAATTTATATGGTAATCGGATTAGATATATTCAGGAAATATTTTGAGCCCTTTCCTGGCAATTACATTATTATTGGTGGAACGGCCTGCGATATTATAATTGACGAGGCAGGGTTTACTCCCAGGGCAACAAAAGATATTGACATCATTCTTGTGGTTGAAGCTTTAAGCGCTGAATTTGTGAAACAATTCTGGCAGTTTATCAATGACGGAAAATATGAACGGAATGAGAAAAGTGCCGATGATAGAAAATACTATCGGTTTGCCAATCCTGCAGATACAAGCTTCCCCAAACAGATTGAGTTGTTTTCACGTAAACCGGATCTGGTTGATCTTGAGGAGCCTGCTCATCTTACTCCGATTCCGGCTGATGATGATCTGTCCAGCCTTTCTGCGATTCTGATGGATAAAGACTATTATTCCTTCCTGACTGATCATAGTACTTTGAATGATGGATTGCACCTCGCTAATATCGAAGCTTTGATTTGTCTTAAGGCTATGGCTTTCTTAGATATATCCGAACGGATAGCTAAGGGTGGCACAGTAGATAGTAGGCATCTCAGAAAACACAAGAATGATGTGTTCCGGCTTGCCGGAATGCTTCCGGAAGGCACTGTATTTGAATTGCCAGGTAGTATTCAAGATAATATGCAGGCATTTGTCGATGCTATTTCCGGCGACCTGCCTGACCAGACAATTTTTAAAGAGATGGGGTTAGGGAGAATTGAACCTAAAAAGGTATTCAGTCAATTAGTTAAATCATTTAAACTAACTCTCCGGTGAACAGTAACAAAACAGCATATAAAGACTCTCTGCTGGGCAGAATACCGGAGGATTGGGAGGTTATGCCATTTGGCGAATTCGCAGAAATAGTGATGGGGCAATCACCACAAGGAAATACTTACAATCAAAATGGTAATGGTATTGCGCTAATAAATGGACCTACTGAGTTTACAGAGAAATATCCAATCAAAGTTCAATGGACAATATCACCGACCAAGATTTGTAAAAATGGAGATATATTGCTTTGTGTAAGAGGGAGTTCTACCGGAAGATTGAATATCGCCAATGAACAATTTTGTATTGGAAGAGGTGTCGCAGCAATCAGAGCCAATAAAAATTCGGACCATTCATTTTTAGAATTCCAGGTGCAAAATATTGTAAATAAAATTCTTGTACTTACTACTGGGTCAACATTTCCTAATATAGATAGTCAATCGTTAAAAAAGATTAAGGTTGCCCTTCCCCCTCTCCCCGAACAACGCGCCATCGCCCATGTTCTCAGTACCATGGATGAAGTCGTCACCAAAACCAACCAACTCATTGCCCAAAAGGAACTGCGTAAAAAATGGCTGATGCAGCAATTGCTAAGCGGGAGGAAAAGATTGAAGGGGTTTGGTGGGGAGTGGAGAGAAATTCACATTCGGGATGTTGCTGATGAGATAAGTATTAAAAACAAATCCGATAAGCAACTTACTGTTTTGTCATGCACAAAATATGACGGTTTGGTCCCTTCATTAGAATACTTTGGAAGGAAGATTTTTGCTGATGATATAAGTACATATAAAGTGGTACCCAGAAATCATTTTGCCTACGCAACCAATCATATTGAAGAAGGTTCCATCGGTTATCAAGATAGTTATCAAGAAGCCTTGATAAGTCCAATGTATACTGTATTTAGTACAAAAATGTCAATCAATGATTATTTCTTTTACACGCTCTTAAAATCACATAGATTAGTTCATGAGTTCAGGGCAAGAATGGAAGGCTCAATTGACAGAAGGGGAGGTTTAAGATGGGATTCATTTTCGATTATTAAACTATCTATTCCATCGCTCGAAGAACAAGATGCCATTGCCCAAGTGCTTCAAGTTGCTGATAAAGAAATCCACTTGCTGAAAGCCAAAGCGGCTAAGCTGAAGGAGCAGAAGAAGGGGATGATGCAGGTGCTGCTGACAGGAAAAAAGAGGTTAACAGTGAACGATGAAAAACAAAAAAACGCTGATTGCTGGTTCAGCGTTTGAAACCTCTGTAGTTTCCATACCAAGGGTAAAGAACGATGTAAGTATACTGTAAAATTTTGAAATGAAAAACGATCGTTTTCCTGACGTCAGGAAAACGATAAAAAAACCGATTATGAAAACGGAAGAAATTAAACATCTTTTTGCGCAGTTTGAATTGGTAGCATCTGAAATTGAAGGTGTTGAGTGCTGGAGTGCCCACGAAATGCAAAGACTTTTAGGATACGGCAAATGGGAGAATTTTGGAAAAGTTATCCAAAAGGCTAAGGAAGCCTGTACGAATGCCGGTGAAGAAATCAGCGATCACTTTCCTGACATCAGGAAGGTGATCGAAGCTGGTAAGGGTGCACAACATGTTATAGAGGATATTGCTCTTACCCGAAAGCCTAAAATTCATAAATTAACCCCAAACCATTAAGCATGCAGGAACTCAATCGGTTGCTGAATGAGCTTCGCAATCTTCCCGGCGAAACCGAGATTGTCGAATTCAAGGAAGCGAATACCGGATATGATTTTGGTAAATTAGGTAAATATTTTTCAGCACTAAGTAATGAAGCTAACTTAAAGGGTAAGCCTGAGTCTTGGCTGGTATTTGGTATTGAAAACAAGCACCATAGCATTGTTGGCAGTCAGTTCCGTGCCAAACGAAAAGATCTGGACCACATCAAAGGTGAGATTGCCGATAAAACCACTAACCGGATCACATTTATAGAGATTCACGAGCTGAATCTGACTGATGGCAGAGTAGTTATGTTTCAGATTCCTGCCGCGCCTAAGGGCATACCGATTGCATTTGAAGGACATTATTATGGAAGGGATCGAGAGGAATTAGTTCCTCTGAATCTGGAAGAAATTGAGCGTATACGGGCTCAGGCAACAGGGGTAGACTGGAGTGTAGTAGTAATTCCTGAAGCTTCTTTGGGCGATTTAGATGAAAATGCAATCGCTTTGGCTAGAGTAAACTTCAAAAATAAGTTTCCGGAATATGCCGTGGAAGTTGATTCCTGGGATACAATAACGTTTCTCAACAAAGCTAAAGTTACAATCAAAGGTCAAATAACGCGTACAGCAATTATTCTATTGGGCAAAGATGAGTCGGAGCAATTCATAGGCCCGGCAGAGGCTAAAATCCGTTGGCTACTTAAGGATGCCAGGGGCAATGATAAGGATTACCTGATCCTTGGCTGCCCGTTGTTACTGACTGTCGATAAAGTATATGCAAAGATCCGAAACCTGAAATACCGTTATCTCAAGGACGGAACTCTATTCCCTGATGAGCTAGATCAATATGAGCCTTTTACGATTCGTGAGGCTATTAATAATTGTATTGCCCATCAGGATTACACAAAGAATGGCAGGATCAATGTGGTTGAACTGGACGATCAATTGGTATTTACAAACCTCGGCAGTTTTATACCGGGTAGTGTGGAAAGGGTTGTAAGAGAGGATGCTCCCGAGGAAAATTATCGTAACCGGTTTCTGGCAACCGCTATGTTTAACCTGAAGATGGTCGATACAGCTGGAAGTGGGATCCGTAAAATCTTCAATTACCAGAGGCAGCGTTTTTTTCCTATGCCGGATTATGACCTTTCAGGCGGCAGAGTCAAGGTAACCATTACCGGGAAAGTTCTGGATGTGGAATATGCTCGTCTGCTGGCCAGGAACGGTGATCTTACTCTGGAGGAGATCATTATGCTTGATAAGGTCCAGAAAAAATTATCCTTAAAATCTGATGAGGAGAAGCTGCTGAAATCTAAGGGCTTGATTGAGGGAAGAAAACCGAATTTTTATGTCTCATCCTCTGTTGCAAAAAATGCAGGCACGATGGATGAGTATATCAAAAACAGAAGTTTTGATGATCGCTATTTTAAAGACTTAGTCTTAGAGTTTATCCGGAAAAAAGGTCATGCATCAAAGAAGGAAATAGAAAAACTTTTATTAGATAAACTTCCTGCGGTTTTAGATGAAGATCAGCGGAAGAATAAAATTAGAAATTTGATTTATGCATTGTCTAAAAGAGAGAAAAGTATTGATAATCATGGAACTAATAGGGTTCCAATTTGGAAGCTAGCCAGTGGTGCTTAGTCAATCTTTAGTCAATTATTAGTCAATTATTAGTTGAACTGACCTAGCAAGTAAACATGGAAACACCCTCATTCAAAGAAGACCATATCTCCCAGATCCCGGCTTTGCAGCTGCTGTTAAAGCTTGGATATACTTATTTGAGTCCGGTGGAGGCTGAGAAACTGCGCGGGGGTAAAACCAGAAATGTTTTGTTGGATGATATCCTTCGGTCGCAGCTGAAGGAAATTAACAGCATCCGGGTTAGTACCAGCAAAACCGCCTTCTTCAGTGATGCCAATATTGAAAATGGTATCCGTGCTCTAAAGGAACTGCCCATGAATGAGGGCTATATGGCCGCCAGTGAAGCGGTTTACAATCTGCTGACGCTCGGTAAAGCTCTGGAGCAAAACATTGATGGCGACAAGAAGAGTTTTACTATGAAATACATGGACTGGGAGACACCCGAAAACAATGTATTCCATGTAACGGAAGAATTCAGCGTCCTGCGAAGCATGAGCAAAGAGCATTACCGTCCCGACTTGATTTTGTTTGTGAATGGTATTCCGCTGTGTGTGATTGAATGCAAGCGGCCGGATATGAAAGATCCTTTGAAACAGGCTGTTAGCCAGCACTTGCGCAGTCAGCAGGATGGCGGAATCCGCAGTTTGTATGTGTATGCTCAGGTCTTATTAAGCATTGCAACACAGGAAGCCGCCTATGCAACCAATGCTACACCTGAAAAGTTCTGGGCCAAATGGGAGGAGAAATTCATTGCCGACACCGAGTACCTTCAATACAGAGCAACGTTACTGGAGTTAAAGAACCAGCCATTAACCACCGGGCAAAAGGACAAGCTGTTTCAGGACCGGTTC
>QYQM01000146.1 GCA_007280905.1 Porphyromonadaceae bacterium
AACCACCTTGCGACTTACTAATACTTCTGAGCGTTACCTCAGTGTATAAGGGACTTACACCCTCTGGGAAAATACACTCGCTGAAAATCTCTTTTGTATCCGGAAATTTGTATTTTCGAAGTTTTTCCAGAGCTTACAACGAGTGCGCTCTGCTTATGCAGGGCGCACACACAGCCTTGCCATAACTGGGCGGGCGGTGGCAACTTAACAATGATAACAAAACAAAAACATATTAGCGGCTTGACACCCACTACGGCTAATCGCCCAGCTATGTCAAGCCCAAACCGTTGCAATTTTAAAAAGAAGAACGAACATAGAACTAAAGTAATTTGATAATATGAAAATATTGATAATTGGCGGAAATGGAACAATTGGAAAGAAAGTAACTGCCCACTTTTCTGATAAAAATGTAATAATTATTGCAGGCCGAACGAATGGAGAGGTTACTGTAGACATTACTGATAGTAATTCTATAAAGAAACTATTTGAGCAAACAGGAAAAGTAGATGCGATAATATGCATTGCTGGAGAAGCTAAATGGGCTGATTTTAACGAATTGACCGAAGAAGACTATTATATCGGACTGAAAAGCAAATTAATGGGACAAGTTAATCTTGTTCGAATTGGGCAAAATTATCTAAACTCAAATGGCTCAATCACATTATCTACAGGAATTTTGGCAGACGACCCAGTAGTAAAAACGACCAGTGCCGCAATGGTAAACGGTGGAATTCATAGTTTTGTTCAAGCAGTTGCTTTAGAAATTGAAAACGGAATTAGAGTAAATGTAGTTTCATCAGGAATGGTTGAAGACGCTTACGAAAAGTATAAAGATTATTTCCCAGGACATAATCCTATACCTATGACAAAAGTAATTAATGGGTATGTTAGGAGTGTTGAAGGAAAAGGAAATGGAGAAATAATCAGAATTTACAATTAATTTTTAATACTAATTTTTAAATGAAAGCACTTACTTTCTCGAAATTTGGAAGTTCTGAAGTTCTTGAATACATTGATGTTCCAAAACCAATAATAAAAGAGAATGAAATCCTTATAAAAACAAAAGCAATAGGTTTAAACTATGCTGATATTTATCGCAGAAAAGGTAATTACCATCTAAAAGGAGAACCACCTTTTATTGCAGGCTACGAAGGTGCGGGTGTGATTGTTGAGACAAAATCTGATAAATTCAAAGTTGGAGATAGAATTGCTTTTACCGATGTGCCTTTTGCGAATGCAGAATTTGTAAGCATTCCTGAAACACACGCAATTCCGATTCCAGATAATGTTGAATATTCATTAGCTTCATCAATACTTTTACAGGGATTAACTGCACAATATTTAGCCAATGACAGCCACAAAGTAAAAACGAATGAAATCATACTTATTCACGCTGCTTCGGGTGGAGTTGGACAACTTCTAACCCAAATATGCAAATCAAAAGGGGCAAGAGTAATTGGACTAACCCGAAGTGAAGATAAAATAGAAACTATATTTAATTGCAAAGCAGATTATGCCATTAAATTAGATAATAAATGGAAATCTAAGGTTATGGAAATAACCAATCAAAAAGGTGTAGATGTCGTTTTTGATAGCGTTGGTTCTACATTAATGGACAGTTTTAACGTAGCTAAAGATTGTGGACACGTCGTGTTTTATGGTATGAGTGGTGGAGACCCAAAATCAATAGACCCAAGAATGCTTATGGACACAAGTAAAACTTTGACTGGTGGTGACCTTTGGAGTTATCTGACAACAGAAAAAGAAAGAAAAGATAGAGCTAAACAATTGTTCGATTTGATAAATCAAGGCGTTATACAAGTTAAAGAACCTGTCAAATTCAAGCTGTCAGAAGGCAGAAAAGCTCATGATTTTTTAGAAAGCGGTCAAAGTTCAGGCAAAATATTATTAATCCCAGACAATGAATAAAAACTGCACACAACATGCGCTCATAAATAATTGCCGTTTCAGTAGTAAATTCAAGGGTTGTAGCCCGCATAAAGTTAGGTGTAACTTGAAAGGAAAGCACTCCGCAATCGGCACCTATTCATAGCGCAAACCGTTACCAGCAAGCGTAAAAAACGACACGACAATGACAAGCAGACATACAACTTTCACGACTTTCGGACACTTCACCAACCCGACAGCCGACCAAATGTTTTTAAAATATTACCCACCGCACTTTTTTAAATTCAATTTTATGCCAGCCCACATTGGCACATTGGCTTTTGTCCCGACACTCAAAGCCAACCCTTCGGCAAAAGCCAAAGAGCCAATTTTCTGACCCGCCTATTTGATTTATAAATAAAGATAGTATCTTTGCACAGCAATGAAATTTTTAACACTCATATTAGCAACAACGATTTTATTTCTGGCTATAAAGCCGGGTATAGATTTGATTTCATTGCAAAGTAATACTGAACAAACTTGTTGTGGTGGACAATGCAAACCAATTGCAGACAACGAAAAATCATCAGACCAACAAAAACAAAAAGATGACGGTTCGGACAAACCCTGCAATCCTTTTCAACTTTGCAGTTGCAGTATGTGTGTATTACAGTGCCAGACAGTTTCCTCTGTATCTTTCTCTTCACCTGAATTTTTAGACCTGCATCATTCTTACCAATCTTCTCTTCACTCACAATTCGCATCTGACTTTTGGCAACCGCCTAAAATTGTCTAACACTATTTGACTTTTGCCCCGCCAACATAGGAGCATCATTTCCTTATTGTTAACAATTTAAAATTCAGAAAAATGAAATTTATAAAATTATTCGTTTTGGCTTTCATCGTTTTGACAGCCACAGCAAGCATTGCGTTTGCTCAAAGCACAACGCAAAAAACCGACAGCACAAAAACTGTTACTATCAAAGTAAAAGGTATCACCTGTTCAATGGACTTGAAAACGATTGTCGCTAATGTTGAGAAATTAAAAGGCGTTAGCAGTTGCAAAGCAGGTAAGATGGGAACAACATCTTCACTTGAAGTAAAATTTAATCCTGCATTGGTAACTGAAAAGGAAATTCATACAGCCATTGAAAACACAGGCGGTTGCGAAAATCCAGACGAAAGACCATATAAAATAAAACAGTAAACAACCGATAAGGTAAGGTTCGTTCGGTAGAATAAACCTTACCTTATTTTAAAACATTCAAACAATGAAAAAATATATCTTCATTGTTGGTTTACTGTTTCCGTATGGACTATTTGCACAAACCATTTTAGGAAAAGTAACCAACGACAAAAAAGAACCGCTTCTTGGTGCAAGTGTGTATTGGCTTGGCACAACAGTAGGAATATCCACAGGCGACAAAGGAGCATTTGAAATTACAACCAAAGACATCAGCAATAAGAAATTGATTGCAAGTTTTGTAGGACATACATCGGACACGATAGTAATTACCAATCAAACATTTGTTGAGTTCAGATTAAAAGAGACAAAAACACTTGGAGAAGTTGTTGTAACAGGACAACGAGACGGTGTAATTATTTCTAACATTACTCCAATCAAAACAGAAATTATTACTCAAACGGAATTGCGAAAAGCCGCTTGTTGTGATTTAGCGGGTTGTTTTGAAACTCAAACGACAGTGCAACCTCAAACGACTAATGTAATTACGAACTCAAAAGAACTTCGCATTTTGGGGTTATCGGGCGTTTACAATCAGGTTTTAATTGATGGGTTCCCAATGATACAAGGTCTATCCTACACTTACGGCATCAGTGGAATTCCCGGAACATTGGTTGACAACATCTATATTGCGAAAGGAGCTAACAGCGTTTTGCAAGGATATGAAAGTATTAGCGGACAAATTAATGTTGAAACCAAAGAACCTGATAAAACCGATAAGTTGTTGCTCAATGTGTATATGAATAATTTTTCAGAAAAGCATCTTAACGCCAACTATGCTTTTAAAAAAAGAAAGTGGAGTAACCTTACGGCATTTCATACAGTGCAACCTGCAAATAAAATTGACCAGGACAAAGACAATTTCCTTGACTTGCCACAGCTTACACGCTATATGGTTTTAAACAAATGGAAATACGGAAACGACAAAGATTGGGGATGGAGCAGCAGAGTTAGTTTGCGTTTTTTGAATGAACAACGAATTGGCGGACAAACATTTTACAATTCAGAAAATGACAAGGGAAGCACTACTATTTACGGGCAAAATGTAAATATTAATCAACCCGAAGTTTGGACAAAGACCGCTTATCGTTTTAATGACAATCATAAAATATATTTGTTTGTATCTTCATTTCACCAAGACCAAAAATCATTTTTCGGAACGGTAAAATACAACGCACAGCAAACAAATTTTTATGGAAACCTGCGATACGAATTAGTTTATTCGCAAAAACATTCATTAAAAACAGGTATCAGTTACCGTTACTTAAACCTCAATGAAGACATTGCTTTTACAGACACTACTTTGCAACGGACTTATGCGGGGAATTACAAACGAACAGAAAATATCCCCGCACTTTTTGCGGAAAACTCAATGAGTTTCTTCAAAGACAAACTCACTTGGATTGCTGGTATTCGTGGCGACCAACATAACCAATTTGGTTTTACTGTTACACCGAGAACTTTATTAAAATATGATGCCACGCCAAAAACGGTTTTTCGTGCAAGTGTTGGGACTGGTTGGCGAACAGTAAATTTATTCAGTGAAAATATTGGTTTGCTGGTTAGTTCAAGAGACATCGTTTTTGCAGAACAATTAAGACCCGAAAGAGCAACAAATTTTGGAATTAACTTTACTCAAAAGTTTGACAGTAAAAACCTTTCGGGTTATTTCAGTGCTGACTATTACAGAACTGATTTTCAAAATCAAATTTTTCCTGACTACGACAGCGACCCAACGAAAGCAATTATTAAAAACTTCACCGAAACAAGCGCAGGTAATGGTTTTCAGGCAGAACTTTATTTGAAAATATGGAAACACTTTGAATTAAAAACCGGCTACAACTTTTTAGATGTTTACAGAGAAATAAATGAAACAAAACAGCGTTTGCCTTTTAATCCAATGCACAAAGTATTGACAACATTCGGCTATAAGCCCATAACAAATAAATTTCATTTTGATGTAAATATTCATTGGTATGGAGAACAGCGTTTGCCCGACACAAAATCAAATCCAACAGAGTTTCAACGACCTGATTTTTCAAATCCTTACACTTTGGTGAATGCACAATTTACTTACAACTTTAAAAAGTTTGAAGTATATGCAGGTTGCGAAAATGTTTTTAATTTCCGACAGAAACAACCCATTATGAGTTGGCAAAACCCATTCAGCCCATACTTTGACACTTCTTCTGTTTGGGGTCCGACACGGGGCAGAGAAATATATGTGGGTATTCGTTTTAAACTAACAAATGAATAAGCCAACGCTAAAAGCAAGCACACCGACAGACAGCAAAACACACGGCAGACAAGAAACACAGCGACACGAAAGACAGAACCCCAGCTGGTAACAGCGGCAAGTTGATCGAAAATCACAACCTTAATATTAAATATATCATAGATTTTCACGGTAATTAACCGGGCGTATTTTATGAATAAGAAGCTCCCTTAAAAATAATGTTTTTATTACCGAGCCATGAGTAATTCTGCTGGTTATATTTTTGCATTACTTCCAGTATGAGCGGGAGCTCTCTTTTCTTCTTCAGTTGCACCGTAATGGCTTTTTCACCGATTTCAATATCAGCCCCGTTCAGAACAAATTTGTCATAAAGGCTTTGCGATGTAAGATGTTCATAGCGGCCCAGTTCCAGAGCAAACAATCGGTACAGGTTATGGGCGAGGATGGACATGGTGAGGTCAAAATCGACTTTGATGACCATTGACGAAGAGACCAGGTTCAGGTGAAAGAAATCAATTTGTTCAGAGATTGTTTTTTCAACCATCCAGCGACGGGCATATTTTCTGACTATTTGTTCAGTGGTCAAATCGGTATCATTGGTAATGATAACCGCGGGTTTGATTTTTCCATTTCCTGTTATGGTGATTTGGCGGATATCCTTAGCATAGCCGTTGAGGAAAACGATTTCATCATACACGCGTAAGGTTCTGTGCTTATTCCCGGCACATTCCACCTTGATATTTGCCCAGCCCTTTTCGGGCAGTTTGGCGATTTTCTCCAGGATCAGTTTCCCTCTGCGGCGGATGGTGATAAATCTGATTTTATCCTGATCCAGCTTCCGTAGGTTTTCATAGTTGGTGAACTTGCTGTCAAAAATAATATACCGGAGTTTGTTGTCCTTCTTTTTGTTCCCGGCCCGGTAGAAGTCGAGGAATTCAAGGACTACCGCGCTTTCACTCTTTTGCAATACGTTGGCGCTTGCATAATCGATCAGCCCACTGTCGGGGTCATGGGCCAGCACGGCCAATATGCTGCCGAGGGCCTTGCCACGTTTTCCCGACCAGTTATTTTCCAAATAGCTATCGTCGCCCCAGTAGGGAATGGTTGTAAAATCCAGGTTAGCAGTATCTTCCAGTAATCCAAATTTCAGCCATACCTGGTGAAGCTTTTTCAGGAAAGCCAGGTTCATGTCTGTGGTTACCCGGTCAGAATAGGAAGTATACCAGGCCGTTTTCGGTAGAACATTCAGTCCGGCAAACAAGCCCATTCCCCGGTCCATGCACCAGGTATCGTCCGAGGAATATCGGCGGCGGTTAGCCAGCTTCAGGGCCAGAAAACAAAGAATGGACGAAGTCGTGTTAATGACGGATGTCCCGGAATAGTTTGATTGAGCTATCAAGGAATCTATTCCATAGCGTTTGATGATCGCCATAAACATCAGGATACCAGCATTGGAACTTTTGAACGATTCCGGCACAAAACTCAGTGGCGCAGATTTCTCTGCCTGTATTTGGACCTTGTCCAATTGCTGTTTTAACAGTTTTGTCCGCCTGGGCAAACGGGAAAAACCTTCAGCAGCAATGACGTTATAGATATTCTTTTCCGACACGGAATGGCCCAAACCATCGAGGGCGACTTTGATATCCGGCACAGAATAGTATTTCTTACGCATGTCGATAATCACCGATTTTGCCCCTATGGTTTCCGGGGAAGTTTTTCTTCCTGGGGTGCTCTCGACAAAAAACAGGGTACCGGATGGGTTCACGCTGAACTTCTCCCGGAAAGAAGACACCAGGGAAGTAAAAGCCCGGTAGGTATAGCCAAAGCGACCAGCCACTTCATGGGCAGAGAGGCCTTCAACATAATACAGCCGTAATGCTTCGTATTGCTTCTGCGCCACCGTTTTGGGTTCCAAAAAGAAAGTTAGAGGATTCATAGTACTGTTTATTATTACCGTGATGAAGATAATATATTATCACTAAATAATAACAGTAAACCAGGAGAAATTTACTAACAATATGTTTGAATGATGTTTATAACTTTACGAAATAAATTCTGAGTAAAATCAAATGAGCAAAAATAATATCGCACAAATTCATTGCACCGTATTTGCAATTATTACAATGAATCAATCTGCCTCGTATTTGCCTCAATGCCAATAAGTAATATGAATAATTTGGGAAGACTGTGGAAAGGCAATACGGTCAATTATTGACGTGAAAATCTATGATTAATTAAAAATGGGAATGTTATGATAAAATAATACCCGGATAAAACTCCCGGTTGATAAAATCAATTGATACTTTTAACCTTGTATCCTTTTAGTCCAAAAAAGACAATAAAACCAAAACAAAACAAGGGGACAATGAATCCTAGTGCCATATTTGAGACATCAGCTATCCAACCCATGAACATAGGACAGATGGCACCTCCCACTATTGTCATAATAAGGAAAGAGGAGCCTTTTTTTGTCAGTCCTCCCAGATCTTTTATCCCGAGGGCAAATATGGTGGGGAACATAATTGACATACAGAAATAGGTCAGATACAAGGCTATAAGTGATAACCAACCCAGGCCCAGAATAACGAAGACCATGGCAAGAACATTGATAACCGCATATAAAGCAAGCATTTGATTAGGCTTAAACCAGCTCATTAGCACACTGCCAGAGAACCGGCCAACCATAAAGAATACAAAACCAAGTGATAAAAGGAACGCAGCTTTTTCATTGCCGAACTGGGGCATTGTCTCGGTAACATAATTTATAAAAAAACTGTTGATCCCGGTTTGCGCAGCAACGTAAAGGAACTGTGTTGCAACTGCAAATTTAAAATGAGGAACTTTCAGCAGATCCCTGTATCTGCCTTTATCACCATGTTCATCATGTTCCCCTTCATGTATTTCAGGCAACCTGGTAAACATGAACAGTATTGCTACCAGGAGCACCATGGTTCCGATAATCATATACGGTAAAGTCATCGAAGCAAATTTGTTGGTTTCAGAACCATTTGTTCCGCCGAAAATCAACATCCCTCCGATAAATGGGCCCATTATCCATCCCAATCCATTAAAGGATTGTGAAAGGTTAAGGCGCTGTTCCGAAGTTGCTTTAGGTCCAAGAACCGTTGAAAACGGATTTGCTGCAGTCTCAAGGCAGGTCAGGCCGCATGCTATCACAAAGAGGCAAAGCAAGGTGAATCCGAATGTCTGTACCTGGGCTGCCGGAATGAAAAGAAATGCTCCTATTGCATAAAGAATTAAACCAAATATTATCCCTTTCTTATAGCCGAACCGGCTCATAATCAACCCTGCAGGTATTGCCATCACAAAATAACCTCCATAAAGAGATGCCTGCACCCAGCCTGATTTGGCTCTCGTAATTCCTAATATTTCCTGAAAATGTTTATTCAGAACATCAAGAAGACTATGCGCGAAACCCCACAGGAAAAACAGGCTTGTAACAAGGATAAATGGAACTAAAAACCCGGCGGTAACAAGTTTCTTGCGGTTCCCGCTAACAGTTAAATCGTTTGTCATATAGATTATTGTTATTAACTCATCCGTTTCTCCAAAAATAGATAGATATAACAATAAAACAAGGGATTTCCGCAGAAGTTTGATGTGTTTTCCGTTTATTTTAAATTTGAAAACTTTAACCCAATGAATTTAGGAAGCCGTAATCCAATTTATTATATTTGTTCTCTTCTTCATAGCATAAAAAGTATTAATTAAAATATTGAATCAAATGGCTAATAATGAGTTAAAGGTAAATCATACCTTTCAGACAGTTATAGGTGATTTTCCAAAAGTGGGAATCCGTCCGACAATCGATGGCAGGATGCGTGGTGTAAGGGAATCGCTTGAGGACCAGACCATGAACATGGCAATGAATGCTGCAAAACTTATCTCATCAAATCTGAAGTATCCCAATGGCAAGCCGGTTGAGTGTGTTATAGCTGACACCTGTATCGGTGGTGTTGCTGAATCGGCAATGTGTGCCGAAAAATTCAGTAAAAACGGTGTCGGAGTGAGCCTTACTGTTACTCCATGCTGGTGTTATGGAAGCGAAACAATCGACATGAACACTGATATTCCAAAAGCTATCTGGGGGTTTAATGGTACTGAGCGGCCTGGTGCTGTTTACCTTGCTGCAGCACTTGCTGGCCATACCATGAAGGGTTTGCCTGCATTCGGAATTTACGGACATGATGTTCAGGATTCAGGAGATCAGACGATACCTGAAGATGTCAGTGAAAAAATTCTCAGGTTTGTACGCGCCGGTCTCGCTGCATCGCTAATGAAAGGCAAATCGTATCTTTCAATGGGATCGGTTTCTATGGGGATTGCAGGATCGATAGTTCGGGAAGATTTCTTCCAGGAATATCTTGGAATGCGGAATGAGTACGTTGACATGAGTGAATTTAACCGCCGGCTGAACGAGGAGATTTTTGATAAGGATGAATTCAAAAAAGCACTTGAATGGACAAAGAAAAGCTGCAAGGAGGGGAAAGACCTTAATGCTGCTCCAAAATCAAGAATGCAGAAGGATAAGGAATGGGAAATTGTTGTAAAGATGACACTCATTGCCCGCGATCTTATGGTTGGCAATCCAAAGCTTAAAAAGCTTGGCTTTGGCGAGGAGGCACTGGGACATAATGCTATTCTTTCGGGTTTCCAGGGGCAGCGCCATTGGACCGATCATATGCCAAACGGCGATTTTCTTGAAGCTATTCTTTGTTCATCATTCGACTGGAACGGTATAAGACCCCCATATCTTGTTGCCACTGAGAATGATGCAATGAACGGAGTGCCCATGCTATTTGGTTATCTTCTTACCAATACAGCGCAGATGTTTTCAGATATCCGTACCTACTGGAGCCCTGAAGCAATAAAAAGGGTTACAAAGATGACACCTGAAGGTCTGGCATCGAATGGAGTTATTCACCTGATCAATTCAGGAGCTTCATCTCTTGATTTTTCTGGAAGGCAGACGAAGAATGGTGAGTCGTGCATTAAACCATTCTGGGATATTACTGGAAAGGATGCAACCGCATGTCTTGAAGCAACACAATGGCCACCTGCAGCTTCAGAATATTTCAGGGGAGGTGGTTTCTCATCCCAATTCGATACAAAAGGTACAATGCCTGTCACCATTTCGAGAGTCAACCTTGTAAAAGGACAGGGTCCTGTTCTTCAGCTTGCAGAAGGCTGGACAGTTGAACTTCCGGAAAAGATGAACAAGATACTTACTGACAGGACAAATCCCACCTGGCCAACAACATGGTTCGCTCCAAGGCTCACCGGAAAAGGACCATTCTCCGATGTCTATTCCGTAATGGCTAATTGGGGTGCTAATCACTCTGCCTCAAGCTATGGGCACATCGGTGCTGATCTTATAACACTTGCATCAATCTTAAGAATACCTGTTTGTATGCATAATGTTGTTGAGGAGAAAGTGTTCCGGCCAAGTGCATGGAATGCTTTTGGGATGGAAAAAGAGGGAGCTGATTACAGGGCATGTCAGACTTACGGGGCGCTTTATAAATAATAATAATATAGTCAATCAGATATAAAGGGGCTGTTTCAAAATGATTCAGCCCTTTTATTCTGTTTTAATTAATTCCTTTCTTATGCCAAAAGGTGATATTGTACTCGTTTTCGACTGCGGAGCAACAAATGTCAGAGTTATAGCAATTAATAGCAAAGGAGAAATACTTGCATCTGAATCATCCCCCAATAATATACGACCAGATCCTTTCTATCCTGCGTACAGGATTTGGGATGTAAATGAGATATGGGAGAAGATGTGCCGGGCATCACAAAAAGTTATCAGTCAGATCCGTAAAGACAGAATTGCCGGCGTCACAGTCACAACTTTTGGGGTTGATGGAACCCTGTTCGACAGATCAGGGAAAATGCTTTACCCGGTCATATCATGGCAATGCGAAAGAACCAATCCTATAATGAACAATATCGATAAATATTTACCTCTTAATGATTTATATAGCGAGTGCGGTGTTCTTCCTTTCAGCTTCAATACAATTAATAAACTGATCTGGTTTGTCGAACAAAAGCCTGAAATGGTTGAAAGAAGCTACCGGTTTCTTTTTATGCCTTCAATATTCTCATCCCTTCTTACCGGAGAGATGGTAAATGATGCATCAATGGCTGGAACATCGATGTTAACAAGCCTGTCGACAAGGGGTTTTTCTGAAAATATTATCAATAAGATCAACTTCCCGTTTGAAAAAATCGGAACACCCGTTGAAGCAGGAACTGTTACCGGAAAGATCAATGCAAAGGCATCTGCAGAAACAGCAATTCCTGAGGGGATTCCTGTTGTTGCAACCGGTCACGACACACAATTTGCAATTTTCGGATCAGGAGCTGAAAAAAACCAGCCCGTACTCAGTTCAGGAACCTGGGAAATACTGATGGTACGATCAGAAAGTTTCCGGGCAGGAAGAGATCAGCTCCATATGGGGATCACTACCGAATTTGACTCCAGGCCAGGGTTGTATAATATTGGAAACCAGTGGATTGCCTCGGGTGTGCTTGAGTGGGCCCGCAGAAATCTATATGGCGATATTAAAGATGATGTTTATGATGTTATGATTTCAGGAGCAGAAAAAGTACCATCCGGTTGCAATGGAGTGAAGGTTATTCCAAAATTCTATGAAGAGCTAAAGGGCAAACCAGGTGGCCAGATACTCGGTCTGACACTGGAATCGACCCGCGATGAGATATATCGTGCAATGCTTGAAGCACTTTCTGAAAGACTCGCAGAGGGGAAGAGGGCGCTCGAAAATGCCGGCGGATTTAAAACCGAAAGTATCCTTTGTGTGGGAGGTGGATCAAGAAACAGACTGTGGAACCGTTTAAGAGCCGATTTTACAGGGGTTCCTCTGAAAATCATCGATCAGAAAGAGTCCACTGTCCTTGGTGCTTCATCATTCGTACAGGCAGCATGTGGCAATGCAGCCTCGCCCGAGGAGGCCAGATCAGCAATTGTTTATAAAACCGAAATAATTGAACCCGGAGTGAAGTGATAATCTGTGCCTCTTTTTTGATTCACCCAGCTTTATTCCGGAGTTTTACTCAAGACTTTGCCTTTTGCGATCACCGGTTGATACCAAAATGAACGCCAATATTTCTCATCCATCTGATAATAATCGATGGTCTCTTTGTTGAGATCAAACTTTTCGGGCAACAGGCCATATTCCTTCATAAGCTGGAAATAGGTAAGAATAGGCCGATAACCAGGCATATCGAATCGTTTCATCCTGTTAAGTTCCCCGGATGAACTCATTATTGAGGAAAATATTGATTGATAAGCCTTATCATCTGTCGTACTGAAAACAGGCTTACCCTCTTTATTTTTACAAAAACCATAGCCACCCTTTTCTTTGGACAGCGGTGCCAGCAATGCAATAGCGGTTAAGGATAGGCTGAATATCACGGGGATAATCAAAAACCTCTGGAATATCAGGTATAGGAACAATCGGGCTGGCCGGTTTTCTGAGTGCCATAGGCAGGCCATTGCTCGGTTTTCTCGGAGTATTTGTACGTTTTTCATGACAACCGGAACAACTGGTGAACTCGCCTGGCTGCAACGTTACAAAACTCTGCATTCGCTTGACTGACAGATCATTTTCATCCAATGCCACGAAAAACAAACTCCGCAAGGCGGGCAATTCCATATAAGCCGATCCGTCCGGTTCAACCGGGACAGTCCCTAAAATACGTTTCAATGTAAATGTACCACCCATGCTGGTTGGCTCCGGTCCACCATTAGTATTGAAAGGTTTTGGTAATTGTTCCAGCACCAACAGCTTTTTTACTTCTCCGGGCTTGACTCCTTTCATATTACGACCAAACGTAACGTCCATAAGAGCAAGCCGGCCTGTAGCACGACCCGGATCGATCCTTGCGGGAATTATGTTTTCGCGTTTTCGTGGAATAATCGGACGAGGTTCCTGAATCATCAGATTTGGATGCGAATCCTCAGGCAAAGAATATAACGGATAGGTATGACCGCATCCGTCCGTCATCAATATTTTTCGGTCATTCACAAAAAGAAATAAATCATTCGCCACGGGATAGGGGTCCATGCTCTGCCCCGGCTGAGCGACAACTTGTCCAAGATCAATAGGCTTCACTGCAGCCCGTTCATCCGGCCCGTATTTTGGGTCCAATACCATCAATGTGCCGCGGCGGTCTTCCATTCCGTGAAGGGGTATATCCACATAAACGATTTTATCGCTATTCGGAATCGGTTTGGCATCAATGAATACATTATTGGGAAATTGATTGCCATCAAGGACCATCACTCCCGTTTCATCAGGATTAATTGTCCACAGGTGCTGATAGCGCATCTGGTTGCGGTCCACATACTCCCAGCGCATATACATCACGCGGCCATCCCCGTTACAGCGGTATAAAATCGATGTCCGGTAGGTTCCGCAGGCTACCCAGGGATTGCACCGGGTGGAGCTGAAAACAATATTGCCGTCAGGCAGACAGATCCCTTCAATGTCATCATAAGGACCAATAGTGATTTGTTTCAGGCCCGTGCCATCCGAATTGATTTCATACAGATGATAATATTCGGCACCTCTTTTACGCCAGGAAAATAAAATCCTGTTACCATTATAATAAACATGCGGATCTCGAAACGCACCTTCAGGATCATCGAGCAAAGTCGTAACACTGCCCGTACGTAAATTCAAACGGCATAATTGACTGCCTCCTTCACAGTACATCTTGACCGAGGCGACTTCATAAAAAAAGAGAGATCGCCATACCAATTATGCCCCCTGGTTCTGTGTCGCTGCACAAAAACAAGTTCTTCAACTCCCACCCGGGCACGTATTGCATACCATCGCAAAGCTTCCAGTTTTCCAGCCAATACTTTGAGTTCTGATAATTCCAGGCGATCTTCTTTCCCTTCTGCGAACGCGCCAAGAATCTGATCTCGCTGTCGTTGCAGGTCTGCCAGTTGAGAGGGAAAATCTGGTTGAGCCTCCGCAAATAGATTGGGAAATTTACTTCTCAGGGTCGAAATCGTGGAACTGTTGGCCAATAGCAGGTCGAATTCAGTATTCTGTATAATTTTCAAGTATTTAAAGGCTTGGCGGGATTGATAATAGAGTCGCCTGATTTGCAACAGGTTATCATCTGTTTGGGCAGTTTTGGCAAACTCCATAAGTGTATTGGCATAACCCTTTCCTGAACAAGCCAGTGCATAGCGCCGAGCTAGTGTTCTAATATTTTCTGAGTGCAAAAGTCCAAGATGTTCACTCCAGATGCCGTCTGCAAATTCCCATTTCATCTCCTGGCGTGCTACCGAATCGGAGAAATCGTGCTGCAACTGCTGCCAAAACAACAAACCTAATGTCAGAGGCGCCGGCACGAAATATTCCTTTTATCGTACAGGCAACCGGAACAAAGATGGTGCGATAAAGATAAACAGAGAGCAAAGAATTGTTCTGCCAATAATACGGCTCAGCGTCATGAAAATTTTGAAGTTCCTGCCAAATAGATTTTCCGTCAGCATCTTTAGCAGTCAGGTCCGGATTATTGAAAAATAATATATTAGCTGATCTGCCCTCGTTGAAAAAACTAATATCGAATTTGGGATCGCTCCAATTTTCTTCTACCAAAACATCATCAATCGGTCTGGTACTATACCAAGGCCCAACTTGCACGAGTGCTTTGCCTTTCGAGATCGAATCCTGATTATTCAGCACCAAAACTTCTTGTGAAGACAGCATAGACTGCTGCCAGGTATCCATATCCGGATGACTTCCCTTATGACTGCAACTTTGGGAAAGCCACATGGAAAATAAAACCATTACTATTCTATAACTAATAGAAATCTTACTCCAAGATGCATTTATATCTCTTATTCCTGCGAGTCTTTATCATAATATCCAAGCTGTTATGTTATTGTTGAAATTGCATCCACTTCAATTTCAAAAAGCAATTCATCGCGGCAAATATCGGCTTTGACAATGAGCAGCGGGAAATCCGGAATTCCCAGATCAGCACAGTATGCATCAAAAAACTCACAGTCAGCAGCATGTTTAAAATAAGCAATCGCTCTATTAATGTTTTTCCAGTTCATCTGCCGGCTATGCAAAATCGCCAGCACCACTTTCATAGTCTGGTCGATTTGTGACCTAACGTCACCCAGGTGCATGCTTTGTCCATCTATATCAATACTTGCTGTCCCCGATATCAAAAGCTGACGATAACCGGATGCAGATATTTCTATGGCACGACTAAAAAAACTGCCATATTTGATTGCCGGACACTGCAATGGTGAAGGGATTATCTGTATTTTTAATAATGGATTCCTTACTAAAAGCGCAAAAACACCCGCAACCAATGCGCATCCCGAATGATTTCTCCCGCTGATCCCTGTGCTGGCCGGCACCAAACCATCGAACACTCTGTTGGAGGTACAGGAAACATTTATTAATGCAACAAAGCAGCAACTTAATAATAAGCAGGAGCCATATTTTTTTAAATTAGACATAGCTTCATTTTTTACCTTCATTTGCGGCCTTTATCCTTGCTGTATCCACTTTAATAAGCTGACGGTCATAGGTAACAAGTCCGTTGCATTCCACTTCAACATCTGAGAACTGTGTATATATTCCCCCGCTGATCCCGTTGGCCTGAATCATCCTGTGTAAGGATTTCAGCATGGTTTCGTAACGGGTGGTGAATTCATCAGCTGTTTTTAGCAACGGATAGCCTGCATCAGTAAATGGTTTCAACCCGATCAGTGACTTATTCCACGAGTGATCGGGAAAAAATAAGAAGGTTCCGCCAAATTCGCCTGCCACGGCCGCGCGTGTTTTCTCAGGCGAAGCTTTGACTTCCCACTGCCATTCATCCGGATCTGCCGATGGCCAGGATTTTGTCGGTCCGGGATCAGGACCCGGATACTGATGACCGTCGATGATGTCGCCGACACCAAAATTCTCGCAGCCGCTGGCGCTGTTCACCAATCTTGTTGAATCCAGTTCCTTAACCCATTTTGTCAATCGTCTGGTATCATACTGTCCCCAGGTCTCATTAAAAATAGTCCACATCACGATACTGGGATGGTTCCTTAATCCTTCCACCATCCGCTGCATTTCAAGTTCAAATTGGCTGGCATCTGCCGGAGAGGTAAATAATTCGTTAGGGCCATACCCTGCAGCAGGAAATTTGGGTATCATATCCTGCCATACAAGCAGTCCCATTTTATCGCACCAGTAATACCACCGGTCAGGTTCAACCTTGCCGTGTTTTCTGGCAACATTGAACCCGAATTTTTTCATGAGTCCGATATCAAAACGGAGTGCGGAATCGGTTGGGGCCGTGTAGAGCGCATCCGGCCAATAGCCTTGATCGAGCAGACCTATCTGAAAAACAAACTTATTATTCAAAAGTATGCGGGTGACTTTTTGGTCATCGATTCCGATGGAGATCTTTCTCATTCCGAAATACCCGTCAACTTCATCAATTTTCTTTTCTCCCTGATAAAGAGAGATTTTAAGACTGTACAGAAAAGGACGTTCGGGCCACCAAAGCTTGGGATTTGGAATATCAAGAGTTAAATTGGCCTCGGGCTTACCAATATTTCGGGCGATTTCTTTACCTTCATCCATGGCCACAGCAACTAATGAAAATGAATCATCTGTGCCTGTTCCTGAGACCTTCAGATTCAGGACCCTTCGGTCAATATCCGTTGCCACTTCAAATTTCTCAATTCTGGCGGAGGGCACAGGTTCCAACCACACGGTTTTCCAGATTCCGCTGACCTGCGAATACTCTGTCCCAAAGGGAATTGACCGCTGCTTACCGCTCGGCTGGCGGGGTGCCCGGATGGTATCGATCCGTCCCAGATCTGTGGGGTCCCAGACTTTTACAAGTAACTCCTGCTCTTTGTCAGATCTTAATTCATTGGTAATGTCAATACTGAATGGGTCATACCCGCCCTTGTGTTCGGCAAGTTTTTTCCCATTAAGATAAATTGACGCCTGCCAGTCAACAGAACCGAAATGCAGCACTATATGCTGGTTTTTCCAAGCAGGCGGGAACTTGAAAGTCCGATGATACCAAAGCCTCTGGTCGGGCTGAAGGTTTTTCATCACACCGGAAAGGGCTGATTCCATTGGAAAAGGAACCAGGATTTGACCCCGATAAGCCTGAGGAACCTTGGCAGCCTCATCCGTTATTGCATACTCCCATAATCCATTCAGATTCATCCACTGATCACGCACCATCTGCGGGCGCGGATATTCAGGAAGTACATTATCAGGAGAAACATCATGCGTCCAACGGGTTATTAATGGTCCTTCAGCAGGGCTCCATTTCGGTAAATCATTCTTGTTCTGACAAGAGGTAAATATCAGTCCAACAAGAATATATGATATTGCTGATAATAATTTCATGTCCCCCCATTTTTGAGATAAAGTAACCAGAACAATTTCAGCCTAAATTCCTATTTTGATAAGCCCTGCGGGTTGAACGATCACCTGTACGTGCGCTAAATCTTTGACAGTTGCCTTTATCGGATCACCACCGTTGATAATCAGTTCGTAGTTTTGCTCCGGGAGTCCTTCCATACGCATTTCCAGGGTAAAAGGCTCATTGAAAGGTACAGGCAATTCTGCCAGCAATGATTTCATGGAAATATTGATTTCCCCGTTTTTCACACTATACCTGTCCACTGAAATCCCGTCAATACCGAGAGCTATGTTTCTTTCAAAATTGATATAAATACCACCCAGTTTATGCATAAGATGAGCCGCTGCCGCTAATCCCCCGATTTCGCACCAGCTGGGTCCCGAGCGCAGCGGCATCTGCGGGAATCCCTCATGATCGATGTTCTCCGGGCCTAATCCGAGAGGGAAATTGGGATACTTGTATACGTCATTCTCTATATGACCCGGAAGATTAACAAGAGTAAGGGATGAACGTGCAGCTGCCACAGCACGCTCCAGCAAATCCTGTCTTCCGGCCAGGAGCCCGATCCGTAAAAGCCCGTCGGCAAACCGGTGACTGCGCTGGTCGAGCCATTCTGCATCGCTGTTTTGTGAAGAAAATCCGCCAAACGGATAGGCAGTCACGATATAATGTGGAGCCCAGACTGCCTGGTAAAACAGGGAGTAATCAGCAGCAGCTTCAGCTGCAGCCAGATATTCTTTTTTTTGCGTAATCTCATACAAGGAAGAAAATCCTTCCAGTGCCCAGGATGTCGACATATTATTGGCAGGGTATTGACCGGTGCGGTAATCATAGAAAGTTTCCGGTTTGACCGCACAGGAATAAAACGTTTCAAAATCGTACCATTTCTGATGAGGCATTACTTCGTCGATCATGCAAGCAGCTATTTTCTCGGCAGCATCTGCATATTTTTTTTCTTTTGTTGCCCGGTACAATTCACTGAGCACCCAGATGTGTGCTCCTCCATCGGCATTCCAGCGAAGGCTCGGTAAAGGCTCGAGCAATTTGGTAAACCAGCCCGGAACACAACCATTTGGTTCCAAATTGCGGATTAAAAAATCACCATATCTCTGAACATAAGGCAGGATATCGGGATCGTTCTCGCAAAACTGCCGGTAATACATTAAGAAACCCGCGGTGACACTTGCAGAGGCTGTCTGGTATACACCCCTGTTATTATCCCAGCCCCAATAGGAATCAATCTTGTTTGGATCATATCCTTCGAGTGGAGGGTTCCATAAGCTTGGCTGCCAGGTGCCGTCATTAATATTGTAAAGTCCGGGAAACAGGCCGTCTTTTTGCGGTGCAGACAAGGTAAAACGAATGATCCGGCGAGCCTTGTCCAGCAGGGATGAATCACCTGATTTCTTTCCCCAGTAGTACATACCGGTTGCATCGCATACATTGTTCCACCAGGCGGTATTATAGATGAACTGGTACCATTGCGGAGCACTGAGCCTGAATCCTCCTACGGGAACTCCATTCATATCCCATTGCTGCCATGAGGCCAGTTCAGGTTTTCCGGAGCGGTTAGTCACTACCGGACCCTTGGTTACATCATAACCCTGGTAGGCGAATGAAGCCGGATAACAGATTTTTGCATATTCGGCAAAAGGCATGACCTGCGGCCGGGGCAAATGGAAATACTTAGCACCGTACCGTTCCCACAGATAGGATGAAATACGCTGATATCCACGATACTTCTCAACATTCGCATTCAGGAACAGATCAAATCCGTATTTCAGCCTGTTATCCGAAAGGGTGCGTATCTGAGCCCCATCCTTATTCTCGTGCCGCCAATAAACATGCTGTTCTGTCCAGTAATCAATAAAACCATAAGACAGGACCGGATTATCCGTGATTCCGGAATTCAGGCTCAGATCCATCCCCGTTGGAAAGGATATATTACTGGTGTCAATCGGTATGGCAAATATTCTCGGATGTTTCTGGGGACGTGCACCTGCCGCATGAATAACATTATCATTGATCATCTCGAGATCAGGAACCAATGCTGCCATCAGCCCGTTTTTTTCCAAAATGGTGGCCGGGGCAAAGAATTTCCGGTCTCCGATCAAATCATCATCAGCTCTCTTTACCGTGGGAGTAAACATATAGTCAGGGTTGCTTCCCGGAGTAAACACATACGATGATAATACATATTCCACTTTGGGCTGATCTCCGGGGAGCATGGCAGTCACCTCAATGTGAAAGTAATCGCGGTTCCGTTCCAGTGATACAACCTGCTCGATTTTGTTGGTACCGATTCCACCGGAAAATAAGATGCGTGCCTTTTCCTTACTATTTTCCAGAATCTTTACCGACTTCAATCCTTCTTGCACCATCAGCCGGAAATCATCGGCAAAATCCGCTCCCCTGCCGTACAAAGGCATGACATTCAGGCCTGTTTGTTCCGGTCTGACGAGTGATTCAACAATCAATTCCCAACGTTTATCTTTTAAAACGTAAAATGACTGAGTAACAGCCGGAGCAGTCAGGTGAAAACGGCCCTTAACCAGTCCATTGTCAATTTCAATGATAGAATCGGTCTGTTTAACAGATATCGCTGATTCTTTTTGAACAGGTCCGTTGCAACCCGTGAAAACGTTTATAATGGTTGCCATGCTGATCAGCATCACGCATTGCAGGCTTTTTTTAATGGTATTCATTTTTATGATTTTTAGGTTATTGCTTCTGATAATTCATTGTTACAATAGTTCATCCAGCTTCTTTCCGTCTTCCGGGATAAATTGCCTCCAGTACCGGATCGTTTCCAGCAGTTCCCTGATTGTATAATAGTTAATGCTTCCAGTGGATGCAAAAACCTCAATAGTCATATAGATCCTGTCAACTTTCGGGACATTCAGGTTCCGTTGATGTTCATAGGAGGTTTTGATGGCTTCGAGCACCTTTCTCCCTTCAATCATTCCCTTGTCGTTGTTAGATTTGGTAAATGGCCAATGGCCGGATGATGTTCCATCCGTCTGCTGCAAATGAATGATCGGCGAATAGCAGGCAAGTTCTTCCAGCCAGGCATACGTTGAGCTGTCCGGATTTTCGGAAAACAAGTACGGATGGCTATCCATTTCCATAACGAGTTGCGCTCCAATATCCTCTAATTGACTGCTGTTAAATCCTTTGCACGTATCAAATAATTGGAAGGCGGTATCGGAACCTAACCAAATCCGGCCTAGTTGTCCTTCCTTTTGGTATTGCTCCATGGCCTGGATGAGAGCTTCTTTCTTTGGTTTCAGGAAATTTCTCTGACCAGACTGGTGCCCGGTGTCAATGGTTATGTAAAGTGGTTTTGTCGACTTTTCACTGACCTGTTTTATCAGGTCTTCTGCACCTTTAATCGTCCATGGAATCTGGTGAGGTGAATACATCTGCTCCACTCCGATGGATCTGCAGCCTGCCACGCCTGAGAATTGCGCTGCTTCAGCGAGGTTAGCGACGAGTTCGTTTTTATAATTCTCATAGAGGGCGGGGTCCTGCAAAACAGGATTTGAGAATGCGTGGCAAAAAAAACCAAGCCCTGCATCCAGGGCCGCTGCCGTTTCCACCATCGGTTTAAGCCATCCGTTCAGAATCCTGTCCCTGATCAGCGGGTCGGTATGAGAAAGGCCCAGGGTAGAATAGGTTCCATGTCCGGAATACAAATTACAAATTGAAACGCCATATTTTCCCGATGCATGAAATGCCTTATCCACCCACCTCCGGAGATATTCCCTTCCCATGTACAACGGATCACATTCGGTATCAGCGCTGGCTTCAATAAAAGATATTCCCAGGTCCCTGATCAGGCTCATCCAGTCATCCGGTTCGGTATAACGCTTGGATGCGAAGCAATTATCAATGGCCAGATAAATCTCAGGATAGGTTACGATATTGTTTTTCTGAAAAGCGGTTGTCATGGTTTTAATTTTTTAATGCCGGTCCCAATTCCACATTAACCTGATGTGTATTCCCATCCTTGACCGGAATGATCAGATTTCCTTTAATGGTCTTTCCATCAAGCTGGATTTTCAATTCACCGGGAGCGAGTCTGGTATTTTTCTTCACCAGAACCGAATAATGATCACCTCTGAAAGGCCTTTCAACTGAATATTGGTCCCAATCAGCAGGCATTTTAGGATCAATGACCAATCCGTCAAATTCAGGCCTGATTCCCAACAGGTAGTAATTATAGGCGATCCACATCCACGAGGTAGCCTCGCCCAGGCACCACTGAAACTGCCCTTTCCCGGCCAGCCGGTGATCGGGACCCACATAATTCTCCGGATATACATAAGGTTCACATTGATACACCTCGATTTTTTTAATCTGATTTGCCAGGGAAGCTTTGGTGTACATTTCCCAGGCTAGATCATCCTTACCGGCCATACTGGCTGCAATGATGGCCCAGCCGGCCGGCCTTGGATAAATATTGCCATTCCGAAATCCGGGAGCATAAATTGACTGGGTTCCGATAAATTCATCATAAGAAGTGTAGGAAGGATAAAAAATCATGGGCCCGTAATCGCTTATCAGCATTGATTTTACTGAGTTCATGCACTTATCCGCCCTTTCCGGTGTGGCTACTCCGCTGAGTACCGCCCACGACTGGGCATTCAGGTAAATCTTGCCTTCTTTGTTGAGATGTGTTCCGATAGGAGTGCGCTTGCCGTTTCGGTCGGAAAATGCCCGGGTATACCATTCTCCATCCCAGGAGGTCTCATTGATGGATTTCTTCATATAGTCATATGCTTTTCCCCATTTGGCTGCGAGGTCATCCCTGCCTGCCTTCTTTGCGATCTTCGCGTATTCCTTCAGGAAATAGCACAATTCCATACCAAACATAACACTCTCGGCCTGACCGTATTGGCTCAATTTTGTAAATTCATCCATCCAATCCCCCACATTGGCCGGGATCCGTGGCAGGCCGTTTACCGAAAGCCCAGACAGGCAGATCATGAACGCCCGGTCTATATGATCCCAGACCGAGCCGCTGGTCCCCTCGAGGTAGGGGTAATCCCGGTTGAGAAAATCCTTATCGCCGTTCTCCTTGATGTAGTTGAGAATGGAAAACAGGTATCCGTAGGTGTCATGATGATGAGGAACCTTAAACTGGGAGCCGGCTTTAATGTCCTTCGGGTCGCGCTGGATATCGGCATACCGCATGGCCGGCAGGCTGACCGCAATCTCCGTGAGTGAAATATTATCAGTCTGGCATTTCAGCAGGTAGTCGATCATCTGGTCATTTACCTTCCGATTGAAGGGCAGGGTGGTATGTTCCGGGTGGACACTGAGGTTCCCCCCTTCGATCCCGTAGTTCCAAAGGCCTATCCCTGCAATGTTTTTGTCATTTTCACTCCTTTTAATCACCTGGTTCCAGTGGTATTTGGTCCAGATGTTGATGATCCGGTCGTTCGCCGGATCAGGAGTCCGGGAATTGATATTGTTACCCACCAGGTCGGCATAGTAGGTGTTGATTCGTTTAAACTCCAGGTCAACAGCGGCCTGTCCGAAATATTTCCGGATCAGCTGAGCTCCGCCTTCTTTTGTGTAATCCATGCCCAGGATGTAGGTAACCACAGCCTCGCCTTTATTCCCCAGGGAGACTTCGGTCTGCAGCGCGCCCCATGGGAAATCATCCTCGCTCCAGAAATCCGTATTGGAAAGTTTCCCCGCTAAAACTTCCTGAGGCCTCGCAAAGTCCAGCATGCTTCCCAGGAATTTCCTCCGGATAGTTTCAAATGAAACCACTGGAGCATTGGCGCTGAAAAAACCCGTATAGGGCCAGGCCCGGCATGCACCGACATTGATCCAGTCGGGCTGGATTGCCCAGATGGCATTATCGGAGAACGTGGCCTTTTTATACAGATTTTGCTGGCTTCCGGCCCTGCCGTCGCCACGGTAAATAATGTACTTGTTTCCATCTCCCAGGTTCCATTCCACCTGGCCGAAGATTTTCATTTTCCGGCTGGAAGTGGAAAGGTTGGTCAGGCGGACTTGCATCAGCAATACATTATCGTCCAAGGGGATGAAATAGGTGACTTCCGATTTTACCTGGTCCCGGACACAGACAATCCGGCTGTATCCCAAACCGACCTGGCACTCCCAGCTTTCTTCTGATTCAGGGTTGTTGATCCAGGTATATTTCCCGCTCCCTTCGTCCCTGACCCAGAAATTTCCGGAAACTTCCTGAGGATTCACCAGCCCGTTGATTGACGGATCGGACATAAATACCTCAATACCCCCTTTATGGGTCACCCAGGCGGTCAGATAGCCGTTTGACAGCCTGTTAAACCAGGGCGTGGGAAGATCTCTTTTGTATATGTGGCATACGGTTCCATCATCGGAAAATTTATACCAGGGTTTTGAATCTTGTGAATAGCACAAATTAATACACGACAGTAACACGCTGATAAATAGTAGTTTAAGTGTTTTCATGATATGAATATTTAGTGATTCAATTCCATAGGATCATTTGAGTTTGACGAACTTCTTTCTGGCTACGTTATTTCCATAGGAGACTTCCATGAAGAAAATTCCCGAAGGCAGATTTGTGATTTTGTTTGTTTTTTTCTGACGGGGCTAAATTCTTCGGTAGCTACCAGACCGCCTGATGGAGAAAAAATCTTAATGGCGGTAAACCCCAAAGGTGCATCGATGGTTACGAAATCAAAAGTAGGATTGGGATACATGTTAAAATCATAATCAATCTGGCCATACAGGCTAACCTTGTCATTAAAAATGTCCCCGCCGGGGTATATCATCAGGTTAAGATTTGATAAAGCCGCACTGGTCAGGCCGGTCGTTTTTTCACCGTTTAAAACAACTGCGTAAAGTTCATCCGCCAATAATCCATCTATTTTTAAAGTTATTTCATACGGGGAATTCCAGGGAACATCTAAAATGCTTAGCATCGATGATATATCAATGGAAAGCGTAATTCCTGAAAGACTAAATCCTTTAATTTTTACACCATCTACACCTATTGCCAGGTTTTTCTCCACATCAATATAGGCACCTCCTAGCTCCCGATAGGTATCTGATAATCCTGTGAAAACCCCTGAGCCTTCTCCCCAGCCCGGGTGTGTGCGCATGGCCGATTGGGGATGTCCCTCATGGTCAATATTCTCAGGGCCTAACCCATACGGATAAATATTCGTATGCTCATATATCCCATTGGATTTGTGTACAGGAAGATGAATCAGAACAACTGATGACCGGGCTGCTGCGACACCTCTTTCGAGTAAATCCTGTCTTCCCAGGGTTTTACCATACCAGATAAAGGGGGCTGCGTATTCCGCCTGGCGTGCATCCAGGTAAGTGGCATGGTCTGAATTGTCGACTGAGAATCCCCCGAATGGAAACGCAGTATAGATGTAATGCGGATCCCAGCTGCATTGGCTGAATGTCAGGTAGTCAATACATTGTTCCCCGGCTTTCAGGTAGGACTCTTTTCCGCTTGCCCGGAAGAGGGCGGCAAATCCCTGTGCAGCCCAACCCACGCTCAGGTTGCCGCGGGCAAGCTGTCCCTGCTCCTCATCACCGGTAACGGAAAACAATTCTGCCAAAAACCACATACTGGCGGCAGGGTGGGCGCTATTTTTTAAAATTTCAGAAATTTCCATTTTTAACCCAACGTAGGATGGAACCGTTCCTTCCTGATCAATTGCGGTTATCAGCCAATTCCCGTACTTCTTTACGAATGGCAATATTCTGTTGTCCGTTTCGCATCTCTGGTAGTATTCCAGCAAACGGGCACCCGTTAAACTCATGGATACAACATCATAGGTACCGCAATCGAGTCCGGCACTGAAAAGTCCGTACTTTCCATTTATTACATCATAACTATTAGTCTGCCAAGTCTTTGTCGCTGCACGATAGATTAAAGGGAATAAACCAAAAGCATTCTGAGGGGCCATGAGCGCCAGGTTGATCGTTCTCTTTGCTTTATCAACAAGAGTAGAGTCATTCAACTGCTTACCCCAGTAATACATTCCGGCAGCATCCCTGACATTATTCCAGAACATGCAATTCCATAAAGCATCCAGCCAGCCGGGAACTGCACTTCGGAATCCACCCACGGCCTGACCGTTTAATTCAAATTCAAGGAATAAACCGGTATTAGTATATCCTGCAACCCCGGGCTGGACCGCCATCGGTGCAAAGCTGATTTTATTAACGGTCCCGACATACTCAGTAAAAGGCATGGCGAGATGCCGGGTTTCAGTAAATACCGTATGCCCGTAGTTTTTCCAGATATGGCGTGTTATTTCCTGATATCCCGAATTTTCAGGCGTATCTGCCCCCAGAAAAAGATCAAAGCCATAGCAGGGTGTATTGGAATCCAGCGTTCGGAGCATTGAACCGTCATTCGGGTGTAAATACCGGATATGATGCTGAATGACATTATCAATCAGACCGTACGAAAAAACCGGTTTTCCGGTCAGTCCGGTTTTAACATTCAGGTCAAGGCCTGTGGGCATCGTGTACTTATCTTCATCAACCGGCACTGAAAATTGATTTCTTGGAATAAGAATGGTCCTGCGGGCATCGGGTGAGATAATCCGGTAATCATTTATCATATTCAAATCCGGAACGAGGGCTGTAAAAAGCCCGCCATTTTGCAGGATGATTGCCGGCGAATGGAAGCAGCGATCTCCTATTATCTGGTCCTCAGCGGGCGTATCCCATCTGATTTCATTGTACTTCAATGTTGGAGTATGGACAAATTCCGGAACTGAGTCCCAGTTAAAAATAAAAGTTGAAAGCAGGTATTCAAGTTTTGCCGGTTTTTCGGATAACACAGATGAAACCTCAAAATGGAAGTAATCAGCATCCTGAACAAGAGAGATCCTCTGCTTTATCCGGACCCCTCCGGCAGATCCTGAGAGTTCGACAAACCCATTCCCATTGGCCGGAAAGGGATGTTCAGGATAAAATGATTTTGCTATAAGCTCCCATTCACCGCCCTTTTTTGCATAGAATTCCTGGCTGACCGTCCGGGAATTCTTCGCAAACCGGGCCTGTACTTTCCCATTTTCCAAAAAGGTAGTATCATCTAACCTAACTATAAGCACATCCGCATGCAGCCGTGATCCAATTAAGGATTCCGCGGGTCCCGCAACCAATGAGAGGCATAAAGTCAACTTACAAACAATGCTGATTATCTTATAATTTCTCATCATTTTGAGCGTGATTATTTCCCAAATATTGATTTGATCTGCTCAATGGAAACGCCCAGTACCTTCTGAGAAACCGCGCTCAGTTGTTCTTCGTTGCCAATAAAATGGAATATCCGCTGGGTATGGGTGAGGTTTTCTCCCGGGGCTAGAAAAGCTGCTGGAGAAGAGCTCTCCAATTCGTAAAACGGTCCCATCTGGGTGCCATCTGCCAAGGGTCCGTCGTTGTATGAATTGAGCACATCACCTTGAAAAGGTTCTTTTTGAATTTCCCAGAGTGAATTGATGTATCCGGAAGAAGTGGCAGGTTTGCTGAACTGAAGGATGGTCAGCACATTATTTATGGCATCATAACTGCCAGCCAGCGAAGTTGCACGCTTTTCCGATAGCCCGAGTTTGCTGCGGTGCTTGCCGTCAACTTTAAAATACAGATGACCATTAACGTATTTGATACGGTCGGCAGGGATTTCGCCGAAATAGTTGGTGGTGGCAATTTTTCCAAGGTTTTTTTCTTCTCCCTGAACATAAGGAATAACCACTGTTCCACGATCTGATGGATTGAGCATTCCCAGCATCCAAATACTTAAAGTCCCTGTTTCTTTGGTCCAGGGCTTTGTTCCGGCGTTCGTCAGGGTATTTGCGGATTCGAATCCCACCCATTTTAAGCCTGAATCAGAAGTGATTCCGAGCATTTGGCTAAGATCAGAGGCCGACAATAATTTTACTTCCCGGCCGAGAGTCGCATCAATCCGGGTTCCCGAATAATTCTCGAGCTGCAGTTCTTTTTTCATCGACACTCTGGCACCACCGTGGGACACCAGAACCCAGGGTTCGTAATCGAGTCCGGCAGGAGTTTGCCAGTTTTCGAAAACCATTTTACTGCCAGGCTTAAAAAATATGGAAAACTGACCGCCTTCAGGACCCAGCCACATGCGGTCTTCTCCTCCATAGGGGTTGATGTGCGCAGCCAATGAATCGGTACTCAACGCCATGTAGTTGATCCAACCAAAACTGGTTCCGTCTAGTCCCAAAGCTGTACTCGTAAACACTTTGCCCTGATATTTTGGAGATACAATGACCTGTGCATCACCCTTTTCCAGGACAATTACACTATCCTTCGACCTCAGAAACTGAAGGTCGTAACCAAATGTTCCTTTTTCAAATTTCATTTCCTTTTTCCTTTCTTTATTCGAATTCTGATCACACGAAATAGTAAATCCAATGAGTGCCAGACTTGAGATGATCAAAGAAATTTTCATGATTAAATAGTCATAAGTTAAATTCAATTCATTGAAAATCAGCCATTGCCGGTTTTAAAGTTTTATCATCATACCAATACCAGACCACACCGAAAATCTCAGGTGGGCGCTGCGGCGCACCCGGAAATTCCTTCCATGATCCTTTTGTCAGCTTATTGTCTTTTGTGAAATGAACATGATGAATCAGTTTAACTTTTCCATCGGTATACCACGATTCCCAAGGCCATTCATCCGAGTGGTCCATTGGCGGTAAAATGTATATCACCGGCCCGTCGCCGCCCAGGATATGAGGAATTACTACCCACCGGCATTGCTGATAATAGGTTTTTGCCTTTGCAGAGAGTGGAGCAATCAAAACTTCTTCGGCATCGAAATCCAGTACCTTTGCCGCATCATAGATCCGTTCACGACGAAGTTGTTCCTGCAAAGTGGCTGGTTTATTCAAATTTCGAGGGTACAAGTCGTCTTCCTCAATTTTATACCAACGCGCGACTCCTTTTTCGGTTGGATCTTTTAAAGGATACAGCACCCAGGATTCTTTCCGGGTTATTCCCTGGTCATCTTTATACCATCTTTCCCAAGGGGTCCAGCCTGATTCCTCTTCCGGAGGCAAGGCGCTGATCATAATTCCTCCGCCTTCATGATAGCCAACCGACCAGCGATACCGGCGGTAATTATGATCAACCCTTTGGGCCAGCGGTTTCAGGTATTTATCGATATCCAAACCGATTTGACCGGCGGCCGCCAGCACACCGGCCGAACTCAGGCTGGCCAGAAAATCAGTATCAATCCATTCATTTACGCCTGCTGCGGTTATTTTTTGGGATAAAGCTGCCGGCTCTGAGTTTCCCTTCCCCGGGCCTGTTGAGCAGGAGGAACCGCCCAACCACCAAATCAGTAACACTATGGCATACTTATTCATGCAATTCATTCTTGATTACCATTTAATTTTGAGTTGCATTAACCGGCATACCTGCCGTTTTATCATTCGCAGTCACCACAAATTCTTCTGGTTTGCCATCCACAAATACCCTGGTCGTTTTGAATTTAGTAATACCCGTTCCGTTTAACGTAAAGCTGTTAAGATTTAATGGCCCATTCAGGGAAGTCAGTTTGACCGACTTATCCTGGCCATTATCGGCGATCTCAACCGTACCATAATGATAACCGTTCGACCAAAAATATTTTCCCGGTCTCGAATTGAAATTCATACTCTTCTTTACGGCTGAGTAATTAAATCCGGTAAAAGCCAAAACGCCTCCCCAGGCTGCCATGGCGCGGGCATAGCGGTGGCCGTATTCTCCTTCATTGAACGGGTTGCGCTTGTTGCCATCAAAGCGGTCGCGAATGGCCTTGTAAACCTGTAATCCGGCATCCAATTGGCCCTCGTAGATCATGCCAATCGCAGCACTGTATTCAAAACCAGTCATGATCTCGGTGTAATAAGGAAAAGGAAAATCCAACAATTCTCCTTTGGGATAGCTCGCCATGATCAATCCTGATTCACCACCCAAACCAAAGCTTCTGAAGGTGTTAAAATGCTCGTTAAAATTGGTTATATAATTATACTTCATAATGCTTTGGAGGGTAGTCTGAACATGCGACTGGTCCAGGATATATCTGAGACCTGCCGTATGTGCCAGTTATACCTTCTTTTTGTATTGGGATAACAACATCATGATCATTCGCTGGCTTTCCAAAAGAAGCTTCATCATTCGGATGATCTGTCAGTTCACCATCTGCAATAAAATCATCCCAAAATTCCCTAAACGTCCAGTTCCATCCCAATTTTGCCCATGACGTCCGGTAGGTAACGTTTTCATCAGATAAAGTTGTTAAGGCCATGGTGCCCCAGTTGATATCGTCCGTGTCTTTCCGAGTGGTATACATGTAGATACCTCTTATCGAGCCGGTTTTTCTAAACTCATTTTTATTTTCAATGGGCTTTCCACTCCACCCATCAACACCAATAAAGTTGGGGATCATGCCGCATAATGAAGTCTCGATGGGTTTATCGGAAATATTGGTAATGACATAGCGGAGCACCGCTACCGGAATCCCGCTTTTGTTTTCATCGCCCGCGATCAGCGGATTAAAGGCTTCCAATCTGATATTCAGCGGAACTTGTTTATGGCTGAAGGTGACCTGGGCCAAAGGATAGGCTGCCGCAAAGGCAGTTTCCTCAAAACGCGGGAACCCTCCGTTCAGGGCATCGGCACCCCAGTCGCCATAATACTCTTTAATCGGTACCGGTCCTTCCAGCACTCGTATGCTGGCTTCACCTCCTTGCGCCTTATAATATATGGCGAAGAAAGGTCCGTTGGCGATCGTGGGTTGCACCAGTTTGAAGGCAGGCAGCCATCCGATTGCCCCACGGTTCATCAGTTCCCAATCGCGCAAATCTCCCCGTCCTCCAATGGAAACGCCCCCTGTTCCGATACCTCCCAGGGGCATTGCCACTTCTGTAAGGTAAATTCCATTATATGATTTTAATACAGGCCAGTCTTTATTCAACTCTTGTGCCGTGATCTGATTACAGCATAGAATCAAACCTAATAGAAATATGTTTCTTATCATAGGTTTAGATTTTAGTGATTGCTATTTGGTGCCTATTATTACTTTAACCTGATGTTTCTTTCCATCCTTAATAGGAGTGATCATATTTACCTGGGCCATCTGTCTTTAATCTCAGGAAATTTCGGGAATTTGTTATGTGGTTCCACTTGATACCAATAGGCAACAGAAGCAATATCATCTGCCAGAGCTCTGTATCCTTCAGGCTTTCCATTATACCAGCCTAATGCCTGAATGGTCATTCGCAAATCTTTTTTAAAAAAGATTGGATCCATAATATGCCATCTATACAAGCTCCATTTTCTGGGTCCACCATCAGTAGCATCCTTGTTATTTAATGTATTGCCAACATAGGCTGTAGTATATATTTCCGGAAACCCATAACTGCCACAAAAATAATCTTCAGTTCCTGTGCCACAGATTGTTGGAAATTTATCATCCCCATCGATATAGAATTTAACTTCACCTTCACCAAACCATCCGGAATGCAGTTGGGTCCATGCCAGGAAAGTTCCAACGTATTTGCCTTGCCCTTTAACATTGTCCAGAATAGTATAATCAGGATTTGACGGATCAACTGTCGATTTTCTCCATTGGGCATGGAAATAGCCAATATTTTCAGGTATTTCACTTATAGCATAAGTTATTTGATAGGTAAGTAATCCTAATTCTCTTTCTCCCTCATTTGTAAATGTGATTTTTACATGCTTTCGAAATGGCATAGGCCAATAACAATTAAGTGCTGACATTGGGTTTACTATAACAGCTAAGGAATTAACCCGTGCAAAAATATCATGACCTACCATTTCCATTCCAACTTGTTTCAGTTGCCATCCAGATATGTTGAATCGTCCCGGGACCATCAACATCCATTATGGTAACAGTTACTCCCGGTTTAGGCTTAATAAAAGGACTGACTTTCCATCCCTGACCCAGGTGTTCGGCAGCTTTTGAAAAAGGCAGATTTGGATTGTTAACATCAGGTATTGCCATTCCTCCCTTACCCTTTTCTCCGGTCGGATTTTCCGGTGAAATCATACGGGTTTCAACATTCATCATTAATGGAAGACTGCCAAGACCAAAATTTAGTATTGGATCATTGAATTTCATTGTTTGCGCAAACAATCCGGGACATAATAATCCTGTCACTATAAAACCAAGAATAGTTTTTTTCATTTTTCAGTCTCCCTGTTTTATAATCATTATAGTTTTATGTTGAATACCTGGTTATCACCTGCCTGTAAAGTTTTAACGGCATTTAATGAAGATTTGCCCAGCCCTGGAACCGTTATTGATGAAATTTCCAGTTTGCCGTTCAATACATTCAATTTCACTTGCTTTGCACCATCTTTTTGAGAAATTTCCACCGTTCCATAAGAATAACCATTGGACCAGAAGTAATTTCCAATAATGTTGCCGAATGTGATTTCTTTAGTTACTCCTGAATAATGAAATCCGGTCAGAGCGAGCAAAGCTGACCAGCTGGCCATGGCACGGCCATAGTGATGCCCGCATTCAGCTTCGTCGAAAGGGCTTCTTTTTCTTCCGTCATAACGGTCCCGGATATTCTTAATACATTTCAATCCATCGTCTGTTTGTCCTTCGTAAAGCATACCTATAGCAGCCACATATTCGAAACCTGTCATAACTTCAGTAAAATAAGGGAAGGGATTCACCGGTCTGGTCCTTGGATACGATGCCATCAGAAGTGCCGCTTCATCTGCGAAAGCATAACTCCTGAAACAATTGAAATGGTCCGACAGATCAGGTTGATAATTATATTTCATAATACTCTGCAGTGTGGTTGCCACATTTTCTTTCTGCACCAGGTATCCTAATCCACAAACATGAGCAAGGTACTGACCAACAAGCTGATCAACAAGACATCCTTCGCCAAGCTGATAGTCAGGGTTTCCATAATCTGTTGAACCCATTCCGACCAACTGCTCTGCAGGAATATCTTCTTTTTTAGGAACAATAACCTTATGTATATAATACTCCCCATTAAAAAGATTTTCATCGGTCCACTTGCTGCCGCTTTCAAAAAGTTTTCTGCATTTCAGAGCCATTTCCTTGTCCTTCAAATAGGTTGACATTTCTTCCATGGCGCGCAATGCACCCAGATACCATATTGTCATCTGTGGATTGGGACCATAATACTCCACATCCATCGTATTATGCTGAACACCTTCCATTACTCCATCCTGGTTTCCATCCCAGCCTCCTTTAATCCAGGCATAGCTTAATGCACTTTTAGCTTTGGGATAGAGCTCCTTTAAAAAGTGATCATCCCCGGATAGCTGCCATTCCCTGAAAAGCTTTATAATGCAACCCATCTGACCATCGGCTGCCACTTTAGCAAAATCAGGTATATTGTCAAGGGGCAGCTTTACCCGAAAGCTCATCAGGCCATTGTCTTTGGTTGCACGGCCAAATTCAACCTGACGGAATGTCCGCGCCAGATCCCCGAAAAGAAATGCCGTAGCGGTTTCATAATTCCATACATGGGTGCAGGTTCCAAAACAACATCCGGCTTTATCGCCGCATCCCTCCCATGCGTAAAAGTTCCCGTCAGAAAGGCGAAAACAGGTCTGGGTCCTTAAAGTGCTGACATTAAACAACGCAGCCTCTTTCACTTCAATTGGTATGTTGCTGTTACAGAATGCACTGACAAACTCAATGGTTTTATTCTCCAACTGCACCAGTTGCGGAACCGCTTTGGATGCAACATCCCATGCACCGGCATACCTCGTGGTATAATAATTCTTCAAAGGCTTGGTTGCCCAGGCTGTCCTGTTAGGAAAATACCAGGTAATCAGGAATCTGATGGTCTTTTTCGCATGGGCCGGCAGAATATCGCTGACGGCCAGCGAGGCCATCGGCTTATCGGAAATACTATCCTTTCGGTTCTCCAGTTGACCGTCTTTTGACAGATCATCCCAAAAGTCCAATATAGAGGAGCCCCATCGCTCGGGCAACCATGCGGTTCGATAGGATATATTTCCCTTTGATGTGGTCACAAGAGCCATTTCTCCCCATTGGTCGGTTTTATTATCCACACCATCGGATGAAAATAGTATTCCGCTTAAGCCCTGATTCTTATTAAAAGTATTCTTATTACCTTTTGCCTTCCCCTGACTGCCGTCCTCTCCGATAAAATTTTGCATGGTACCGCAGACGCTGAATGAAATTTCCTTATTCGTGGTGTTTGTCAACTCAAAATCAATTACAGCCATCGGGATGCTGCTATTGTCGATATCTCCCGGGATCAGGGGATTAAAAGCTTTGATCTTCACATCAACGGGTACCTGCGGGGTTTTCAGGTTAACTTGTCCGAAAGGATAGGCCGCATCAAATGAGACTTCCCTGAAACGCGGAAGACCGTGATTGGTAGCGGTTGCCCCCGAATTTCCTTCATACAGATAAAATGGAGCCGGACCTTCCAGTAATCGAAGGTCTTTTTTACCGTCGATCTCGGTAAAGAGAGTAAAAAATGCAGAAGTTTCCCTTCCTGAAGACGGATTGTAACCCTTTGCCGGGCGGCTCATGATTTCCCAATCCTGCAGATTTCCCCTGCCACCGAGGGACACGGTGCCTGTGCCGATGCCTCCGAGCGGAAGCGCAATTTTGTAGGTATGTTCCAGATCGTATTTTTTCAGAACGGGCCATTCCGAACCGCTGGCATTTTCAAATTGAAATGCCGATAAAAACAGAATAATACAAAATATTGGTAAAGTTTTCATGATATATTATTTATTTGTTGAACTTAGGTAATACTTAATTAACTAATATGATTTTTTTGAACCGGAACAAATCCGGCAGATCATTCCATACAGGTTGAGAATTATTTCACCGGAATATCAAATGTAACACCACCCATAGTTGCTTCCCAAGGTTTATCATCCTTACTAATGCCAGAAATTACTATAATATCACCAGGTTTGGCATTTGAGATATCAAAGAAATACCAATCGGGGACACGGTTGGATGTTGCCAGCGGAACCAGGCCGCTATCACCTCCATCTGATTTAGCTACTCTGATGCTTTTTCCTAATTTATTAAAATCATCCAGATTATCTGTCATAATTCCCAATCTAAATACATTGGGGACAGGATCTTTAAGTCTTATCTTCATTATTTCTGTTTCTTTATTTGCTTTACACTCAACCATAACTGCACCGGTAATTATGTAAATATCAGGTTGTTTAGGATCAACCAACCAGGAATTAAGTAATACGGAATGCTTTTTACCAAATATCTTTACAGATTCTATAAAATCCGGCAAGGTTTTTACAGAGTCGTCCAGGAATTTTAAAGCTCTTCCATTAAATCGCATGCAGTATATCAGATAGTATCCGGCAGTTCCGTAAATATTATCCTGATCAGCATCCAGGGGTTTAAGATCTGCAGGTATACGCCAGGTCAGGTAATCGAGATGGTTGCCAACATGTTTTATTGAACCATCACCTTCCGGCTTTGTTGGTCCATTACTTGCCGGATCCGGATAAATAGTACCTGGCAAAATTTCCTCAGCTTGAGGATAATAATCAGGTAGAAGCCGCTTAACGGAGTTCTCTTCTGATTTTCTGTTACTTGTTGCATCCGGCCGGGCATACCAATAGGTGGCATTAGAATAGGAAACTGTCGAATCATGCAACCAGGCTTCAACGTTAACATTCAATGCTGAATTAAAAGGGATTCCATCCAGGAGCCGGATGCGGGAAACCGTGGTGTAACCGCTCCAATCAGCCTTTCCCCTGGCATCGCGCATAGGAACAGAAATAAAGGGAGAGCTGAACTGATGGGCCATCCCCCAGGAATAGCCGTAATAGTCCTCCAAACCGGTCCCCAACTGAGACGGGAAAGTCTCATTATCCAGGTAAATCTTTTCATCACCCTCGCCCCACCAGCCTTTGGAAAAGGCATGTACGGTGAGTACATCTCCTGTATATACGCCTTTCCCTCCAATTTTAATATAATTCCAGTCAATGGGAGTTGATGTATTAATTGGAGCATCCTCATGCCAGCTTGAATGGAAGTACATGGAGTTTGCCTCCCAGGTATACGGAGAGGCTGCAATTTTCATCTCAACAGTTATGGGCCGGGAACCATGGTTTCTTAGCTGTATGAAAGCGGATTGCTGGTAAGGCATCACCCAATTTGACTGTAAAACGCCATTCTCAGTTACCATACTTGCCCAATTCCTAACCGTTCGCAAGTAAACACCACCCCCGAAAAACTCGGAGACAGGGCACCACACGGTTTCAACATTATCAAAGAAAAACTGCAGGACACTGGAACGCAAGGTCTGCTTATCAGGTTCAGAATCATACCTGATCTGAATGGAACGAACTGCGTTGCTTCCGGCGGGCAGGTCAAGTTTCAGTGCTTCACCCGGTTGTATCGTCTGTTTTCGTTCAATAGTATAGGTAAAGGTTTCGTGCTCCGTCAACTTTTTAGCAGTGCGCGCAATCGTTTCATGTGCACTATTATAGCCTTTCAAGCTGAATGACTCAACTTTTATCCCCGGATTGTAAAACCGGTAACCAATTATATAATAAAACGGATTATCGTCCAATGTAATTTTGCAGCTCTTTGAGAATGGAATGGGCAGGTAGAAGTTTGCTCCCATCTGTTTGGGATGGCCTACCGGCAAGCCATATTGCCAGCTCGAATCTCTTTCATCAGATGAGATGAAGGCAAAAGGTTCTTTAACGAATGACTTCCCACTCATCAGATTATGGCAATTCTCCTCTATTACAGGCTTTTCCATACCATCAATATAAAACCTGACAGTCCGGGTTTTATAAGTGTTTTCCAAGGGCATCTCCCATCGAACTATACAACCGGGACCATTTTCGTCCATGATCACATATTCATCCCTTCCGTTATTGATTTCTTTCCGGATGTAGTATCCATAATCGATATTATTAAACCAGGTTTTTGGGTCTTCCGGTCCTGTCTGGGTGCGATCCCAGCTGCTTAACTGTTTAAGGGTGTAATCTGGAAATTTGGTGATCGATTCCCGGTCAGTCATTTCGGTCAGCAAGGAGGTAAATGTCACCCTGTGAGAATCCTCATTTGATGCCTGCCGTTTCCCATTACAACTTTGCTGGGTAAGGATGGTGAGACAGGCAACCATCATCAGCAATACTTCAGCCCGGATTCGCATATTGAATTTGTTTTTTAACTTGATTTATGGTCATTAAAAAAGTCATAAACGAAACATTCGGTTGAGATTCAGCTTTTAATGGAGAGATAATAGCAAGGGCAGTCGTTAGCCAAGATGCTGTGTAAACCTTAATAATGCATCAGCTTATTACGGTTGGTAAAACGATGGCAGACCTAAAGACCGCCGGCTCCGCTGTGAAAGAACCGGGGGAAAAACATATCTCAATCCGGACCAACCAGATGAAAAACCAATCATCTCCTTTCCACGTCCAAATGAGATAGACAAGATTTGTAAAAAATTCTGATGCAGGAGGATTCTCCTGCATCAGAATTTTAGTTACAGACAGACTAACTTCCAGGATAGCCTGGATTTTGTACCAGGTTGGGATTGTTCAGCAAAGTAAAATTAGGTATCGGAAACAGCAGATCATCCGGACCAATGGTAATGGCCCCATTTTTTTCTTTCACAAAAAACGCATTCATAACTTCGATGGCCACTCCAAACCTTAAAAGATCATGCCAGCGATGATTCTCATAGGCTAATTCAACACGTCTTTCATGCAATAACTTTTGAGCAAAAGTTCCGGGTGTTGAGCTGCTTATATTTGCAAGACCCACTCTGCTTCTGACCTGGTTAATCAGATTATACGATTCGGAAGTTTCCCCAAGGCTTTCAGCAAGCAATAATAATACTTCCGAGTACCTCATGAGAGGTATGTTATTATTTGCATCACTAACGGGATTGGCAGCAGGATCTTTGTATTTTACACAATAATAAAGACCTACGTTGTCTTTTGCCATCGTCAAATCCCTTCTTGGATCACCTGCCTCAAAAGCATCAAAGAGATCCTGTGTTCCCTTATTGTAGCCCAGGCCGGGTTTAACATCCACCTGCATTGAGGTAAATATATAGATAAATGGGCAGGCATCAGTTGTGGATTTAAACTGAAGTTCAAATACAACCTCTTTATTATTACCATTATTGGCCTCAAACACATCGGCATATTGAGGTAATAACTCATAACCATAGGTAAGGACCTTTCTCAGAGCAGCTTCAGCTTCACTTTTTTTACCTAAAGTCAAATATACCTTCCCAAGGTATCCGTTAGCAGCCCCCTTTGTGGCGCGGCCAATATATTTACCATCGATATAAGAGACAGGAAGATTTGCCTCCGCAAATTGAAGGTCTGCTACAATTTGATCATAAACCTCTGAAACAGTGTTACGTGAGACATTTATTGCATCGCGATCCAAAGATTTTGGAGTTTCAAGAACCAGGGGTACGCCACCATAGTTCCTGACCAGTTCAAAATAGGTAATGGCACGCAGAAATCTTAATTCACCTAAATACTGGTTCATCAATTCATCTGACATGGTAATTCCGACTGCTTTTTCGATAGCAACATTACAGGTATAAATGGCTTTGTAGCACTTATCCCAGGACCACATGTACCATTCTTTACCGGTGTCTTTAGTAAAATTATCGACTTCATCAGTCAGATTCGAATAACCCGTATTATCCGACCGCTGTTCATCCAGTAGATGCTGGCTGCAAAAGTCATTTGAAAATATATATTTTTGATACTTATAAGCAGCAATTACTGCATTATCAAGGTCTGCGGGTGTCTTATAGAAATCCTCGGTGTTCGCCTGTGAAACAGGTGCAAGGCTTAAGAATTTCTCACAACTACTAAGTATCCCAAGAAGAATAACAGTAGTTAATATAGTCTGAAATATTCTTTTCATGATTAGCGTTATTAAAAGGTAACATTTAATCCAAGGGAAATGGTTCTGGGCAGAGGATATCCGCCTCCTAAAGTAAATCCGCCCAATGTAGCGCTCTGTGCATTATTCTTAACCTGTGGATTATATCCGTTAAAAGTATCCCATGTTGCCAGATTCTCAATTGATATGAAAGCTCTTAATCCAGACATCACAGAAGTGTTTTTCAATGGAAGGGTATAACCCAATGTTATATTGGCAATTCTAATAAAATCCGTTTTTTGAACCAAACGATCATCAGGCAATCCACCTAATCCAAAAGTAAGTCGCGGGGTCATTCCATCTCCCGGCTGAGAGTCGGAGATATATCGGTTGTCAAGCCATGATCTCCAGATATTGTTTCCTCCACCACCCCACATGCCTTGTCCTAAAAGGTCAGTGGACCTTCCTCCGGTTTGCCCGTGGATAAATACAGTCAGGTCGAAGTTTTTAAAAGTAAACATATTGGTTAATCCAAAACTCATTTTCGAGTTTGAATTGCCAATGTTAATACCATCCGGACCGTTAAAGTTACTGATAACGCCATCTTTGTTTACATCCTCATACTTCACATCCCCGGCCAGTTCTCCAGGGAAAACGGCTACACCGGCATCGATATCAGCCTGCGTCAATATCCCGATCACATGTAATCCATTGGATGCTCCGATCTCATAACCAACTGCAGTTATTCTGGTTCCGTAAAAATCATAAATCGGATCTCCGTTGGGCCCGAGTTTCAGGACCTTATTATCATTATAGGATATATTAAAGTTGGTACTCCAGCCGAATGCCCCGGTAATATTTTTGGTAAACAGCGAAAACTCATACCCGCGGTTCTGTACTTCTCCGATATTTTGCAATGAAGTTGAAAAACCAGTTGTAGTAGGCAAATTTACACGCAACAAAAGGTCTGATGTATGGTTATTATAAAAATCGAATATAAAGGTTATTCTGTCTTTAAATAATCCAAGATCAAGTCCAATGTCGAATTGTTTCGATGATTCCCAGGAAAGCCCGGGATTACTCAGGGTTGAGGGATATATCCCGGAATAATTGGTCCCGGAGCCGAGACCGAAGGTTTGGTTGGTTATCCCAACCAGTCCGATGGCAGAGTAATTCCCGATATCATTGTTACCAGTCTTACCATAACTCGCCCTGATTTTAAGATCGCTGATCGCCTTAACATTCTTCATGAATGATTCCTGAGAAACTCTCCATGCAGCAGCAATTGAAGGGAAGGTACCATAGCGGACATTGGCTCCAAACCTTGAGCTTCCATCTCTTCTCAGGGTAGCGGTTAACAGGTATTTATCAGAAAATGAATAATTTGCCCTTATCAGGTAGGACAACATTGACCACTCGCTCACATTACTGTTGCCGCTTGTGATAGTTGCAGCGTTCAGAGTATGAACCAGGTTATTTGGGTATTTATTTGAATACAAATAATTACTGGTTGCTTGGTCCTTTTGTGCCGTAAAACCTGCCGTAACATCAATTTTATGTAAATCAAAAGTTTTGGCATAGGTAAGGAATGTCTCTGATAACCAATTCAACCCATTACCATATGAAGATGAGCCATCAGCATAGGTTGGAGGGGGAGCGAAAGGCCGCCAGCAGGTAGAAGGCAAAAAATACTGGGTGTCATTGTTATTGATTACCGTCCCAATGGAGGTTTTCAGATTAAGCCCTTCCAAAATGGAAAGATCCAGGTAGCTATTCAGCATATTTGTAAAGCTGGTGCTTTTGTTTTCATATTCATTGGCCAGCTGTACCGGATTGCCGCCCAGTGCCATTAAACCGGGTTTACCATATGTAGCACCATAAGTGCCGTCAGCATTGTAAACAGGAATAATAGGCGGCATGAATAAAGCCGTTCCAATTACTGAAGAGAAAACATCACCGCGACCAGTGACCGTATTCCTTAGTTTTGAGAACGATGGACTTATGTTAATACCTGCTTTAAGCCTGTTTTTAATTAAGTCGGACTCCAATCGCAGCCGGGCTGTCAATCTTGAATAATTACTTCCGATGATCACTCCATTATCGCCTGAATACCCCATGGAATAGAAGTAGCGTGTTCTTTCATTTCCCCCCCGGACACTTACTGAGTAATTTTGAACAGAGGCAGGTTCCATAATAGCATCTTGCCAATTAGTATCAATACTTTTATCCCGGTTTTTTACGGCATCAGGAACCTGGTATTCCAATGGCCTGTTTGCCATAGGAACTGAAGGATCATTACCGGCGCGCACCCACTGTTCATCTCTGAGAATACCCATATAATCTGCATATTCCTGAGCATTCAAAAGATCATAATAATCTCTCCTTGCAACCTTGGCAAAACCATAGGAGGTTTCAAACGAGATCACGGGAGCCTGGTTTGCACCTGACTTCGTTGTAATAATGACAACACCATTGGCACCCCTTGACCCGTAAATGGCCGTTGAAGAAGCATCTTTTAAAACGGTAATGGACTCAATATCTGAAGGAAGAATCTGGTTAGCTTCTCTTTGACCAACAGGGAATCCATCAATTACATATAAGGGTTCATTTCCTGCAGAAATAGATCCCGTTCCACGAATCCGAATGGAAGTTACTGAGCCTGGTGTAGCATCATTAACTTCTACTTTTACTCCGGCCATTTGCCCCATAAGAGCTTGGTTCACAGTGGTTACTTTTCTATCTTTAATCGCAAGTTTTGAAATTGAAGCCACTGATCCGGTAAGATCAGTTTTTTTGACAGTACCATAACCAACGACAAGAACCTCTTCCAGGCCGATAGATGACACAACCATCGTTACATCAATCTGTGTCAGATCCCCGATAAGTATTTCCCTGGTTTCCATTCCTATAAAAGAGAATGTGAGGCTCCTGGTTCCCTGAGGAACATCGATGCTGTATTTACCAGCTATGTTGGTGGAAGTGCCCTGATTCGTTCCGGTAATAAAAACATTGACTCCCGGCAACGGAGCTCCATTTCTGTCAGTAACTGTTCCGGTGATCATCCGTAGCTGAGAATCGGACTGTTTGGTCAGATATTCCGGGGCCAGGATTATCTTGCGGTCAATGATTGTATACATAACCTCAGTGCCGCCAAATAACTGCTCCAATACCACACCAATTAATTGGTTTTTGGCATCGATGCTGACTTTTCGGTTGGTGTCGAGCAACTTTTCATTATACAAAAAGAAAAATTCACTTTCATCCTCAATTTTGTCAAGGACCCTCACAAGTTCAGTATCCGAAAAATTGATGGAAAGCCTCGTTTTCTGAGAATAAGTGTCGTTAGCGTGTGCTTGCACTATTCCAAGGATCAGGAGAATGATAGCAAAACGCATGATTAGTAGAATTTTCTTCAGTGAACGATATGACAACTCCCTGAACGGTTTGTAAATTTTCATAGTTTTACAATGTTTTTAGTTTAAAAAATATCAATAGGATGTTTTTTAAGGAAATCGTTCCCGCGATTTCCTTTTTTTATCCATCATTCTAAGGACCATGTATTGTTTTCATAGCTGGGGTTTTAAAAAGTTAGTATTATCGTTTTTTGAGATAAATAGTTACTTTTTCTTTTTCGTAGGTGCCATCCGGCAGGAGTTTGCGCGGCGTGATTTTATATCTGATAGGAGAAGTCAGGGATAATAGCCGGAACACCTCTTCAAGTTTGTCGTCTTCAAAAGTTCCCCGGAAGGAATATTTCTCAAGCTCTTTGTCAGCCAGCACCACCTTTACATTATACCATCGTTCTATACGCCTGGCGACTTCACCCATTGGATCGTTATTGAATACCATCCTGCCCTTAGTCCAGCCAATGTACTTTGACGGATCGGCAACCGTTTTGCTGATTTTACTGCTCCTGAAAACCAATCTTTCCGATGGGAGCATAGTCACCGTTCTATCACCGGTCTTATCAAGGAAATCTACTTTACCTTCCTGAAGTACAACCTCGACATAACTCTCTTCTGGATAAGCCATCACATTGAATCTGGTGCCCAGTACTTTGACTGTTGAACTACCGGTATTAATTTCAAAGGGGTGTTCTTCATCCTTCATCACGTCAAACCAGGCTTCGCCCTCAAGGCTTACCTGCCGTTTTTTGTTAAATGGCAGTGAGTAGGTAAGTTTTGAATTGCTGTTGAGCATACCGGAAGTACCATCCGGCAAAAGGAAAGAAACCCGTGCACCCTTGGGCGAGAATATTGTGGAGCTGACTTGCTGGCTGGCGGTTGTCTCACCTTTCTGAGCAAGGTAACTGTAAACCAGGCCTCCTGCAATCATCAACGGTAACAGCAAAATGGCGGCAGCCTTCATGTAGATCCTGATGAAACGCCGCAAACCGGTCTGCTTTTTCCGATACTCCATTTTCCTGATCATATGGTGAACACGGTCGAGCAGATAGCTGAGATTAACTTCGGATGTTGAGGGATCACTAATAAAAGAATTCCAGTCTTTTTCAAGCAAGTGCCGAAGAGTATTGTTATCTTCTCCGTTTAAAAACAGAGACTCCACCCAGGCTTTTTCGCTGTCATCGCTTACTCCGTTGACATAGCGTTCTATCTTATCTAAATCGTTTTCTTTCAAAATTTCAATTTTTAATTTTTACCGGGGAAAGTTCTTTCCCATCAGTATATGTTATACCCACAAGTAAAGTGAATCTCATATCGAAAGTGCATTTTTTTCAATGCTTGTTAACTGCACCTTGCAGATGATTTTTTAGCTCAAAGGAAAAACAGCGAAAAAAACAGCAGTACTGGTAAGCTTTCATTGTTCAACCGGCTTCGGATAAATTTCAAGGCTTCTGATATATAATTATCAACGGTTCCGGGGGAAAGACCAACTTCTTTAGCAATTTCTTTGGATGATTTACCTTCCTGCCGGCTTTTCAGAAAGATGGTTTTTTGTCGTTCGGGGAGTTTATCAACGATTTGTTGCACCCGGTCCAGAACTGACTGGTAGTCTATACCGTCTTCTATTTCATTGAAAGACTGAGAATTTTCATACAGGGTGTCGTTGATGAATTTTTGCTGGTAATTCCTTTTTCGGAAAAGTTTGCAAATTTCGTTGTACGAAATGGTAAAAAGATATGATTTGAACGATGATTCTTTTTTTAGGTTCTTATAGTTTTCCCACAACTTTAAAAAAACCGACTGGACGAGTTCTTCGGCTTCGGCTGTTGATCTGCAGTATTTTAAACCGAAGGCGTAGAGTTTCCCTGAATATTTGTCATATATCAGGTCAAATGCTTCTACATCGCCTTTTTGCAATCTTTCAACCAATGCATTATCGTCAGGAAACACTTTCATAAAAATTTCCTTTAACCTAACCTTTATAATTCATAAACCGAAAATACCAAATCCGGACATTTTTTAGCTATTCATTCTAGGAATTTTCATACTGAGGTGACCAATTTTTCTTCTTCTTGGATTGGGAACACGGCTTACTACCTGTTTTTCAGACTTATTTTGTGGAAAAAAACTGCATTTCCGCCAGTAATAATCATGTTTTTCCCCGTCATATACTTCATATGTGTTAGATTTCTAAAACGAGCATGGGTTTGTCTACCTACTTGTCTACGCACCAGTCCATCAGCTCTTTGCTGTGCCCTGTGAGTATCACTGTTGGTATCATCGCAATCGATGATTATTACAGGTAGTACAGATCGATAGGATTCAACAAACTTATCGTCAAAGACGTCCGCAATAGTACCCAATGGCAATGGGATTCCCTGGTAAGGTGCAGATTTCATAAGTAAAGTTGAGTCTCTTTCGCAAATATTTCTTCTGAAAGCTAAGGTTGTCGATCTGCAATCGGGGGAAACAAAAAGTATGAAGATTAATAAAGCATAAAAAAAGCCCCACCAGTACAGCGGGGCTTTTTAACCAAATACTAAACCTATGAAAAAAGAACCTATAAAGTCTTAACCCTTATTCCCAGAAACTCCACTTTGCCTTGCTGAAGTACTACCTCGACATAATTTTCAGCCGGGTATGCGCTTACGTTGAAGCTGTTGAGCATACCGGTAGTATCATCGGGCAGATTGAAGGAAACCCTTGCACCCAGAGGGGCGATGATCGTGGAACGGACCTGCTGGTCGGTTGTTGTTTTACTATGATAGCCCGGATAACTGTAAACCAAGCCTCCTGCTATCATCAACGGTAACAGCAAAATGGCGGCAGCCTTCATGCAGATCCTGGTGAAACGCCGCAATACGCTTTGCCTTTTCTCATGCTCCTTTTTCCAGATCATATGGTGAACACGATAGCGTTCTATCTTATCTAAATCGTTTTCTTTCAAAATTTCAATTTTTAATTCTTACCGGGGAAAGTTCTTTCCCATCAGTATATGTTATACCCACAAGTGAAGTGAATCTCATATAAAAAGTTCACTTATTTTCTTCGGTACAAGGGAGGAAGTTGAGACCGAAACTTTGCGGCTCATCAGATCAGGGGAAAAGGGAGGTCTGATATTATCCCTCCCATTCAGTTGAAAGTGATACTTCCCTGGAGAATATACTCGCTTTCGTCCGGATTGCCCGTAATCAGCACAGATATACCCGGCTGAACCGGCACAAAACAGCCTCCAGCCAATGGAGCAGAAAATCGTTGTTAACCAGATTGAAATTATCCAATGGCTGATGTCAGAAATTTCTCAAGGCCAAATTCCATTATAGTCTCTCAATATGGAGCTTATGGCCCAAAAAAAATAACCTTCTAAAAGAAGTTAAATAAAAGATATGTTGGCACGATGTAAGCTGGCTTTTACCCGGACTTTGATTTTAGAGCTCACATTGACCCTTTCGATTGACAAGTATGTCAAAATGCATTTAAAGAGCAATCCCTCTGACAATGAAAAAGATGTAAGGGAGAGGGTTATCCGGAAGATGATTACGAGATTGATCAAGCCTTGCCGAAAAGTTAAATTGGACATAGGCGAAAACAACATCGGAAATTACAATGTAACTCGCAAAAATGAATCCGATCAATAAACATATGACTAACATAGTAGAGA
>QYQM01000026.1 GCA_007280905.1 Porphyromonadaceae bacterium
ATTTTCCAAGCTGCAAAAGCTAAAGCAAGAGGTTATAAAAGAACTGATACTATCAAAGCAATAATTTATCTGCTTACTGGGAAACTCGACTTTAGTAAAATTAATCCCTATTATGTTACCCACTCGAAATTATAAAGAGCCGAAAAAACTATCTATTGTTGATGGGATTAGCAGTTCTTTTATTATCGTTTAGCGCTTGTAAAAAAGATGATTCAGGCGATCTGGCTGCTTTTGATGCAGCAAATGGAGTTAATGGCGCACAAATTTACGATCATGCACTAAACTATGTTGGTGCCAGCCAAACTGACTACCCAAATGCTAAGACAAATTTTTTTAGATGTAAAAGTTGCCATGGTTGGGATTTGAAAGGGCAAAGCGGAGTGCTAATTAATAAGCCTTCGTCTGCTACTTATCCTATTGCAGTTGATGGTAATTTATACACATGGTCGCAATCGAAAAGTATTAGAGAAGTTTTTGATGCAGTTAAAAATATGGGAGGCAGAACAAAAACAGCTCCATATGATGCTACCATGCCTGATTATACTACAATATTAACCGATGCTCAAATTTGGGATGTTGTAAAGTTTTTAAAGGAAACGGCTCATGATGTTAATGATTTTTATGATATGACTACTACAGGAGCTTATCCAACAGGGACTAAAACCTTCTCTAATATTGGTAAAGGAGGAAATGCTGCAGCCGGCTTAGTAACATATAATGCAAAATGTGCAAGTTGCCATGGTGCCGATGGTTTGAAAATTGATATATATTGCCAGGGTTTATTTCTTGGTGAAATGTTTAGACAAGATCCGCACGAAGTGCAACATAAAGCAATTTGGGGTATGCCAAATGATCGTGAGCATATCGATGCCGGATGTACTTTTGCAGGTGCAATGCCATCAATATCTATTACCGACCAAGATATTAGAAATATGATGGTAATGGGACAAGATAAAACTCTTTTCCCGGACCACAAATAAAGGCAAAACTTAACCTGGTCTTTGAGCAATAGTGTAAATAGGATTTAGTTGGTTTGAAAAGGCCGGATTGATTTCCGGCCTTTTTGTTAACCATTACATGACTTCGGAACCGCACACGTGCGGAAAATTGACAGGCCCGGAATTTTGCTGACCTGCAAGAATTAAGTTATTTTGTTAGAAAATCCTAATATGACCAGCCGGCAAATCGAAATTAAAAATAAACTGGACCCCGGATCGACTTTTAAAATTTCCCGATTTAAGGAGCAGATCAAAAGAACTGTACCACACAAGCATGTTGATTATCACGAGTTGATATTCCTCAGTGAAGGAGAAGGCTTTCATTGGATTGAATCAGAAAGATATTTGGTTTCCACACCTGAATTCTATTCGCTGAAACCCGGGCAATTGCATTATTGGCAATTTACATCTATCCCGAGAGGTGCAGTGATCCTTTTCAAAGATTCCTATTTCAATGGGATAAAAGAAATTGACCTGGTTAACCTTAACAGGCAGTTAAGCGAAAACCCGAGAATTAAAATACCCGAAGGAGATTTCCCGGACTATATTTTAAATGAAATCGCACAGGAATATAACCTGAATTCTGCCTACTCAGAACATATTATTCATGGGTTACTTCGGGCCCTGTTTGGAAAACTTCTACACTTATCTGATAATAATTCACATGGAGAAAATTTGCCGGAATCGCAGTTTGATAAATTTCAGGCTCTTTTAGCAAAGGAATGTCCCAGGCTTCACAAAGTGAATGATTTTGCTGATTTGCTTAATAGTACTCCACAACATCTGAACACAATTTGCCGTAAACATTCAGGCAAAAGTGCAAGCGAATTAATTGCTGCTCAAATTTTACTTGAATCAAAAAGATATATCCTTCATACGGAAAATACCATCAACGAAATAGCCGATATTCTTTCATTTAACGATGCATCCTATTTTGTTAAGTTCTTTAAGAAAGCCGAGGGTTTAACTCCTGTTCAGTTCAGGCAACAGTATTTTCAATAGTACCAAATTTTCGCTTTTTCTTACCACAACGGTAGGCCTCATGCTGCATATTATTGTATTTTATAAACTTGTAGCATTTTGGAAATTGTCATTATTTGTTTAGCAGCCTTTTTTACGGCCATTCTTACTTTCTTTTCAGGGTTTGGCCTTGGGACTATCCTGGCTCCTGTCTTTGCTATCTTTTTCCCGATCGATGTGGCAATTGCATTAACAGGAGTCGTTCACTTTACCAACAATCTTTTCAAAATCATTTTAGTCGGTAAAAATGCAGACAGATCGGTTTTACTGAAATTCGGCATTCCTGCAATTCTGGCCTCGTTTATAGGAGCATGGTTGTTACTTAAGATTACCACATTGCCTTCATTGATCCAATATCAGATTAGCACACACGAACACTATATTACTCCTGTTAAGGTTCTTATAGCAATGATTCTGATATTTTTCTCCATACAGGAAATTGTCCCATCTTTTCAAAAAATTCAGTTTGGCCGAAACAAACTGGTTCTGGGTGGAATATTGAGTGGTTTCTTTGGCGGTTTATCGGGCATACAAGGAGCTATCCGCAGCGCGTTCCTCGTCAAAAGCGGTTTAACGAAGGAGGCATACATTGCCACCGGTGTTGTTATTGCCTGTTTGGTGGATTTCACCAGGCTTTCCGTGTACGCCACTCGATTAACCTCATCGAATCTGTCTGATAACCTTGGGTTGCTGATCGCTGCAACTACGGCAGCCATTGCAGGAGCTATTATAGGAAAAAAATTACTCAAAAAGATAACACTCAAGTTCATACAGAATCTGGTCGGGGTTATGCTGATTCTTATTTCAATAGCATTGGGAACCGGTTTAATTTAAAAAGCAATGTATCATGGAAATCACTAAAGGATTTAAAGCCATCATTCTAACAACAGTGAATGACAACAGGGCAATAATCATCAGGCTGATTTATGGCGGCGGCAGGTGGTCGCTGGATTCCTTATTCTTTAAATTGCACAAAACATGAAGACAAACCGGATTTTCTCCCTGATACTTATTTGTCTGAGCATAGGACAACTTTCCGCTTTTACGCAGGTAATCACATTGGAATCTTACATTGAGCAAGGCCTTATTCACAGTCCGGTGCTGAAAGATCTGAATAACCAGATGTATTCAAATTCGGTCGACAGCCTGCTGATTAAGGCTGGTCAAAGACCGCAGGTCAGCTTTAACGGGTCGCTGTATTATGCCCCGGTAATCGGCGGCATCGGATACAGTGAGGCGCTTACGGATATCAGCCACATATCTTCGGTGGTGTATGCTTCACAGCAGATTTTCAACCAAAAGACCATCGATGCCCGGTATTCACAAATCGGCATTCAAAACCAGGCGCTTCGGGTTTCATCTAAAATAACAGAAAAAGACTTGAAAAAGGCCATTACCCTGCAATATCTATCGGCCTGCTCGATTTCGAACGAGATAGCGTTTAACCGCGACTTACTGTCTTCATCCGTTGATGAAGAACTCATCCTAAGGCAATTAGTGGAAAAGGGCTTGTACAAACAGGTCGATTATCTCTCATTTATGGTGGAGCTCAAGGGACAGGAGCTTATGCTGAACGATTTACAGCTGCAATACCAGAAAGAATTGTCGGCCTTGCATGTTCTGTGCGGATTGCCTGGTAAGGCCGATGAACAATTAGTATTACCCGATATTAGGCTGAATTCTCCAATAAGCGCAGCCAATTCGCCGTTTTTCTCCCGGTTTGTTTTAGACAGCCTGAAAATTGAAAACGAAAAAGTATTGATCGACCGCAACTATAAACCGGCCATCAGCTGGTTCTCCGATGCGGGTTTGCTGAACAACTTTCCGCGCGACATCGGTAAAAACTTCGGCATCAGCATGGGATTGAGCCTATCGGTGCCGATTTACGACGGGCATCAGCGAAGTTTAAACCACGAAAAGCTAAAAATCGCCGAAGACACCCGGAAAAATTATGCCGGTTATTTTCAGCGGCAGTTCAGTCAGCAACTGCAGCAACTCTATCTGGAACTGCAGAAAACACAGGAAATTATCCCCAGGGTAAACCAGCAGGCGGGCTTTGCAGAACCAGTTGTAAATCAAGAGAAAAATCTCGTAAATGCGGGTATTGTTTCCATGACCGATTACGTGGCTGCCTTAAGGAACTATATAACCGTAAAACGAAGCGTGAATCAATACCAGCTTAGAATTCTTCAGATCATTACCGAAATAAATTACTGGAATCAATAAAAGACCTCATGAACCCAAAAATAAAGCCAAGCATCGTAGCCTGCATAATCGGGCTGATCATTGTATCCGGCTGTAAACAGGCAGCAACCAACTCCGAAAAAGCAATCCCTTCCAAACTTCCGGTAACTGTTTCATCCGTGCACACCGGCCAAATGGTTTCTTCCATTGAGCTAAGCGCGACATCAGCCTTTCTGTTCAAAGCCTCCATTAAAGCCCCGGTTACGGGATATATCGACGATATGCTTATCAACCAGGGAGATGCCGTAAAGAAGAATCAATTGCTGTTCACCATAAAAACAAAAGAAGCATCTGCCTTGATGGATGATTCTTTAAATACCCTGAAATTCAGCGGCATTGTGAATGTCAATGCTGGCACTGCGGGACTGATTTCATCCATCGAGCACCCCAGGGGCGATTTTGTAACCGAAGGTGACCCGTTGGGTCAGATTGCGATTCCCGGAAGCCTGGTATTTATCCTGGATGTGCCTTTCGAGTTATCAGGTTCCATAAAACTAAATACCCCGTGCGAAATTGAACTGCCCGACAAACAAGTGATTAAGGGGATTATCCAATCACGTTTCCCTTCCATGACCGGCATTTCCCAAACCGAACGTTTTATCGTGCGGTTAACCGGTTCTAAAAGCCTGCCTGAAAATCTGGTGAGTAAAATTAGAATCGTGAACGAGTTGTTTAAGAATGCTGCCAGTATTCCAAAAGGGTGCATCCTGACCGATGAAACGATGCAAAGTTTCTGGGTAATGAAACTGGTTAACGATTCCACTGCCATTAAGGTGCCTGTTACTACCGGTATTACCGCGAACGATTCTGTTCAGATAACCGGTCCGGTATTTAATGCCACCGATCTCTTCTTATCATCAGGTAATTACGGCTTAGGCGATACCGCTTCTGTAAAAGTCATTAAAACTGTGATCCATGAACAATAATAGCTTTTACAGGTTCTTTCTGAAGCCCATTCTGTTCATTTTAATGGCTGTTTTGCTTTGGGGGATTTACTCATACCGCAAAATGCAAACATCCCTGTTCCCCGATGTAACGTTCCCGAAAATAACCATTATTGCAGATAACGGCGAGCAGCCGGTTGACAAGATGATGATCACCGTGACCAAACCACTGGAGATTGCCATTAAAAGGGTGAACGGGATTACTTCGGTGAGGAGCAGCACCAACCGGGGAAGCTGCACTATCGACGCTTTTTTCGATTGGAATCAGGATATGAACCTGGCCAAAACCCAATTGAATGAGCGTATTAATGAAATAAAAAATATTCTCCCCGCTTCAGTGAATATCGTGGTGGAAGCCATGAGCCAATCTATTTACCCGGTCATCGGCTTTACCATAGAAAGTGATAAATACGGTCAGATTGAGTTAAAAAACAGGGCGCTTTTTTCAATCCGGCCGCAGTTTTCGCAAATACCCGGCATCTCAAACGTCATTGTCAGGGGCGGTAAAACCAAAGAATTTGTCATTACCCCGTTACCTCAAAAACTGATTTCGCTCGGGCTGACTCCTCATGATATCATTGCTGCATTGGGAAGCACCAATTTCATTGAATCGACCGGATTACTGTCGGATTACCGGCGTTTATACCTTTCCCTAACCGACACGCGGTTTAAAAATATTGATGAATTGAACGGCGTTGTCATCAAAAACGATGGTCACAGGACGGTCAGGCTCTCGGATATTGCCAGCATCGGTCTTGAGGAACAACAGGAGTTTATCCGGATAAATGCCAATGGCCATGACGCAGTGATTATCGACCTGGTAAAACAGAAAGGCGTGAACCTGGTGGATTTTGCTGATAATGTGAACGCTAAGGCCATCGAAATTCAAAAGCAATTACCCGATGGCATGAAGTTAAAACCCTATTATAACCAATCGGCTTTTGTAACCAGCTCGATCGATAGCGTGTTAAAAAGCATTTACGAAGGGCTGTTCCTGGCCATGATTGTGGTGATCCTGTTTTTGCGCTCCTTCAGGGCAAGTCTGAACATCATTATCATCATCCCTATTACGCTGGCGCTAACTTTTACCGTGTTGCATTTTGCTCATATTACGCTCAATATTATGTCATTAGGGGCAATTGCAGCATCCATAGGCCTGATTATAGATGATGCAATTGTGATTATTGAGCAGTTTCACCGCCTGCACGAGGAAAATCCCGAAAAGGACAAATATGACGTGGTACTTGAAACCATGAAAATGTTTTTACCGGCCATGGTGGGATCTTCACTCAGCACCATTGTAATCTTTCTTCCCTTTGTGATCATGAGCGGAGTGGCCGGGAGCTTTTTCAAGGAGCTCACGCTGACTATGGAGATCACCCTGATCTGTTCCTTCGTTGCAACCTGGATCGGATTGCCGGCCCTGCATCTGCTATTTGGATATAAACCCCATAAAAAGGCGCGCAAAACATTGGTAACCGACGAAAAACAGCAACGGCAAAAGCTATGGTGGCTGGTCTGGTTTTTCAACAAACCCTGGTTCGCGATTGGGTTTATCATTCTTTTGATCCTCTCTTCCATTGTGTTGATTAACAAGCTGGAAACCGGCTTTTTGCCGGAGCTTGACGAAGGCTCTATCGTGCTAGACTATATAGCACCTACCGGAACAACCCTCGATGCCTCTGATGCCATTCTGAAAGAAGTTGATAAGGTTGTGCTGAGTCACCCGGATGTTGAAACCTATATGAGACGCACCGGAACGAACATGATTTCGGGGATCAGCATGGCCCAGGGAATCGTACCACCGAATTATGGTGATTACCTGATCCAACTTAAGCACGGGGTAAACAGAAAAACAGAGGATGTAATATCAGAGCTTCGCGAACAGGCAACTGCTGTTGCCCCGGCCCTGGAAATTGAATTCGGCCAGAGGATAGCAGATTTGCTTGGCGATTTAATCGGCCGGCCTCAGCCTGTTGTCGTTAAAATATTTGGCGATAACCAGGCAACTTTGCAGGAACTGGCGTTAAAAGTGCAGGAAAACCTCAATACGATTGACGGGGTTGCCGATGTGATGAACGGCATTATATATGATGGCCCCACGGTTAGCATTTTTCCCGATCAGGAAAAGCTGGCTCAATACAAAATTACACCGGCTGATTTTCAAACCCAGCTCAGGGCTTATAATGAAGGGGTACCTGTTGGAGAAGTTCAGGAAGGGGAGCAGATGCTAACCATTCTTCTGCGTAATACCACGTTTAAAAACAACAGTATCGACCTGATCAGCAACCAGCCGGTATTTGCGCCTGACGGTTCCTACCGTCCATTAAAATCTTTTGCCAGGGTTGAATTATCCACCGGCGACCCGGAGCTTACGCGCGAGGACCTTAAGTCGAACATTGAAGTAACGGCCCGGCTGGAAAACAGGGATTTGGGCAGTGCAATCAGCAACATAAAAGAGGTTATCGCCCAAAACGTACCGCTCCCGCCCGGTTATTATGTTGAGTATGGGGGAACTTTTGAGCAGCAGCAGTCATCGTTCAGGGAGCTCTTACTGATCCTGTTAATAGCTATTATATTGGTATTTACGGTGTTATTGTTTCTATTCAGGAATCTTCATCTGGCTTTGCTGATTATCTTTATTTCGATTCTGGGCATTGGCGGATGTATATTAGCCTTGTTTGTGACCGGGATACCGCTGAATGTTGGCAGTTATACGGGTATTATCATGATAGTGGGCATCATTGCCGAGAATGCAATTTTCACGGTCAACCAGTTCCTGACCACATTGAAGAGAACATCCGACATAGATCAATCGATAAATTATGCTATTTCGCTGCGTATCCGGCCGAAGCTTATGACAGCCATCGGGGCCATTCTGGCATTGACACCATTGGCACTCGGAATCGGTGTGGGGGCACAAATGCAACAACCGCTTGCTGTTGCTGTAATCGGAGGTTTCATTATGGCCATGCCGCTTTTGCTGATGGTTTTTCCGTCGCTGCTTAGATTAACATACAAGAACAGCAGCCTTTCCAACTCAAATGCAATTTTGTATGTTTGAAGGATATCCGGATAAATAACAGGTTGTGAAAGTCAAGCTTGGAATAGTTCAACGACTGGTTTACAGCTGCATCATCGTGCTGATCTTCATTGGCATGATAGCTGCCTCCGGACATATTTGCATCCGGATTTTAAAAAAAACCTCTCATTTGATGGTCGTTGAGTTTAAAGAACTTGAAAAAATACAGGATGTTCTATTGGCTGTTTCCGAGATTAAATCACCGGCCCAAGCTTATCTGAACAACAGTGACCAGCAGGAGTTTGTTGTTTTTAAGTCCCGCGTTTCGATTGCGAAGGAACGGGTTGAAGAATGCCTTATGGTGCTGACGGATCGGCATAACAGGGAGTATCTGGATCAACTTCTTACCTCCCTTCAAAAAGTTGAATCCCTGGGTGACGCTTTATTTCGGTCTGAATCAAACCTTAAGCCCCACGAAAGATATTCTATCTTTTTAAAAATGTCAGAAGCCACCGTGGCAGACCTTACCAGACTACAAGGTTTGCTTGCAGAAACAAAGCAGGAAGTTACCAGCTACATCAAGACCAATGAAACAGCCATCCTTCACAGTACGATTACCATTGCGGCATTAGGGCTCCTTCTTACTTTTCTGGTCATTTATGGCAGTTTTTTACTCATTAACAGAATCACTAAATCGAGTAAACAGTTATTGACTACCATCACGGAGGTTACTCAGGGAGATATCCATACCAAGGTTGATTTAAAGAGCCATGATGAATTCGGAGAACTGGCGCAGGCGTTTAATCTGATGCTGAAGTGCATTGACGAGATTACAGTATCACGGAATCGCTATGATAATATTCTCAACAGCATGTTCGATGGGCTGATCGTGCTCAACCGGAACGGATCCATTACTTCATTAAACCGTAAAGCCTGTCAGTTAATCGGTGACTCAATGGATGGTTTGGTTGGATCAAGCCTGTCGGAATTCATTAAACCGGTGGAGGAAGTTCTTGCTGAGTCCCAACTATTGAGCCGGCAGGGAATGAAGATTCCGGTTCTCTATTCCTTCACGGATCTTATAAATGATGATGGTGAGATCATTGGAAAGGTTATGGTAATCCATGACCTTTCCCACCAGAAAGAGATTGAAGGTCAGATGGATCAAATCAAAAAGGATCGGTCTGTTGCCATTCTCGAAGCCCAGGAGAAGGAGCGGTTGCGAATTGCGACCGATCTTCATGACGGGATCGTTCAAATGCTCACGACTGTTAGTTACTCCATAGAAAGCATGGAGAGGGAATTGGTGTGTTTGAATGAGGAAGCTATTGCCAAACTGATGGAAACGAGAGGTCTGGTCAATACAGCAATCGCCGAATGCAGAAGAATTTCCCACAACTTAATTCCACTGGCTTTACATGACTTCGGGCTCATACCTGCATTATCTCAAATGGTTAACCAACTTAACCATCAATATCAGATTGATTTTCAATTTCAGTCTTTCGGTTTTGAAAATCGTGTGGATACCAAGATCGAAAAGGTTTTATACCGGATTTGTCAGGAATCCGTCAACAATATCTTAAAGCATTCAGAAGCCACTCAGGCATATATACAATTAATCAGGCATGAAAAAAGCATTGTCTTGATTGTTGAAGATAATGGGATCGGCTTTGAAATGAAAGATCTCATCGGCCAAACTACCGGTATTGGATTGGACACCATGAATGAACGTGTGGCAAATTTTGGAGGAATCCTGACTATCCAGTCGTCAAAAAACAGCGGCACAGAACTGACTATTGAGCTACCCTGTATAATCAACTGAAATGAAAAAAATCCGTATTCTGATCGCCGATGACCATTTGCTGATCCTGAAAGGGATTCAGTCAATGCTGCAATCGGTTGATAACCTTGAAATTATTGGAGAAGCAACCAATGGCAAGGAAGCCGTGGAAAAGGCTTTATTGCTTAGACCTGAAATCCTGTTTATTGACATTACAATGCCTGGCCTGTCTGGTATTGAGGCTTGCCGTCAGATCACTTCGCAAAACCGTGCAATCAAAGTTATTGCCCTCTCACAGCATGAGGATGAAGCCTATGTTTACCAGATCATCAAAGCAGGAGCCTACGGTTATATGCTTAAGAATTCGACCCGGGAAGAGCTGATAACGGCAGTAAAAACAGTTTTGTCGGGAGAGAAGTATTTCAGCCCTCAAATTTCGGACAGATTGATCAATGATCTTTTTATAAAAAAAGACAGGGAGCGAAATTCGGTCGAACAAGGTATTCACCTTACTCAACGGGAGCTCCAGATTATCAAGATGATTGCTGAAGATCTGTCTAATCACGAGATAAGTGATCGGTTAAGCATCAGCCTTCGAACAACGGAGACTCACCGGCGCAATATCATGCTCAAGTTAAAAGTCAACAGTGTTGTTGCATTGGTAAGATATGCCCTCAAGCATGAATTGATCACCCTGGACGACCAATAAGAATTTACCTTCTCGTTTCTTTTCTACGTGTTTTCCGGTATCGGAAATACCGGAATCATGCGATTGCCTTGTTCGGACCAGCACAGTATTTTTAAAACAAAATCGAAAAGCAAAACAACTTAAACCTCAAACTATGAAATACAGAATTATTGGTAAATCAGAACTTAATTTAAAACCGTTTCTTCCTTTAATTATCTCAATGATGATCCTGTTAATGGTTAACAGCTGCAAAAAGGACGACCCGGATGAGGGCGGGTGGAAAACAGCCAACTCAGGCTGTGTAACAGCCAGCTGCCATGGAAACCCGGCACTAAAAAAGGATATAACGGTTACCGGAAAGACAATTGAATCGATCCCTCTCTATGTCGATTCCGCTGCTTATGTCAATACCCAGCACAAAGGCCAACTCTGTACTGCCTGCCATACCGATATCGTTGTGAAGAGCGGCGCTCACGGACCCAGTACAAAAGTATTCGGCGGATGGGCAAGGTTCTCCAAAACATCTGGTACCAAGGCGTTAGCGACACCTGACAGTACCAGAAATTACAGTACCGCTGCATCTACATCATGTACAACCTGCCATGCAGAACAGTACAATGAAAATTCTGCGCACATCAAAATCCCGCGACTTCGGGAGGCTTCAATCCGTGATTTTGGAAATCATAAGGTGGGTGAGGCATACGAAGATAACAACTGCAGCCGATGCCATGCCACCTGTGCAACCTGTCACTTTAGATCAGAGATAACTCCTAAAGTTGCTTTTTATGGAGATCTGCTGGCCCAGTCTAACTGGGATGGAGTTCAGACTTCAGGCGATAATTATAATAACACTGTTTGGGCGGATGCAACGGAATGGAGAATGGATTGGACTAAAAATGTCAGCAGCCATGAGTTCCGAACCAAAGCTGACCTAAATGCATCCAATGATGTTTGCAGATCCTGCCATATTGGTTTCTACCGTCCTCCGGTGCAAGGATTTGCAATGCGAAACGGAACGGTTGACAGTATGTATGCAACAGGGATCAAACGTCATCCGCAGTATCAGGAGCTGTCAATGGGGACTGCTCACAAGACCACTACCTGTGGAACTTGCCATGGCGAAAGTCTCCATAATCAGGTTAGCATTGCCGGCGGACCCGAATGTGTCAACTGCCATGCTGCGCAGGGTGCGAATCATCCATCGGTCAACCATATGAACCTTAAGGATGGGGTCAAGATCAAATGCATTTCATGTCACACCAGCCACCGCGCATCAGATTTCAATGGCTCAGGCCAGAGCAACTGGATCAACCCCGAAGTCACTTCCCATAATGAGATCGGACCCGTTGTGGTTAAGTACAGCGAATTGCTGAATTGGTATCCTCACTATATGACAAAGTCAGTGAATTGCACGGCACTTTGCCATTTTGATGGGAACCGTGTAGGGGCGCATGTTATTGGTGCAGAGTCAATCCCGGCTAGTCCAAAGATACCGTATGCCATCCCGATTCGTCCCGGTGAAACGGACGAGTAGGCATTTGTGTTGATAGTTTTAGTTTTAAGGTTGGACTTCCAAACTCATCATAGGGGTAGATGAGGTATTGCTTGATAAAGAGGAAGATGCTGAGCGGATCAAAAACTTGGCGACCGCCAGGAGAATAAAAACAGAAACTAAGGGTAAGGATAAAGTGGAGCAGGAATTCTTCGGGAAATTCATTCTCTCTCCAATAAAGATTTGATAGATAATAATTCAAATTGATAAGTAAATCTACTACAAACCAATGCCATATGCCAGTTTAATGATCAATTGGTTCGACTCATACGTTGGCCACCGCTCTTCAATCGGCTTGTGCATATTATGGTTATAAACAATAAACAGGTCTCCACGGGGTGCGAAGGTCCATCTGATCCGATTGTTGGTTCCGAAGGATTGACTTTCACTGTCAAATTGAACAAAAGAACTGACATTCAAATCGGAATTGATATTGAGCTGCAGCCGAATCCCATAAAGATTTTGAATAAAATCTCCATAAGGTAAAGCACCTACATTCCGCTCGAAATTACCCTCAATGGCAAACATGCCAAGAAACCGGCAATTCACCAAAAGTTCCAATTGATCCAATCTTCCTCCATAAAATCCGCCAAACCACCAGGTTGCCTGGCCATTTATTGGCCGCTTGGTTGCCGTACCAGCCTCCAGGCGAAACCGGGTCCAATTATAAGCTTTCGCAGAAATAACCACTCCGTCGGATATTTCGAAAGGCTCTTTAAGGAATTCCCCGGCTGGAACGATATTGAATTCTACCCGGTCACCGCTTTCAAATCGTGTGTTAATAGGAGCCAAAAACACGCGATAACTTTCCCAATGATTGAATAAGTCCGTGATGAGGCTGAACGATGACTCGAAAAACCACTGCCGGATGTACCATTTCCCGGGTCGGGGTGAAAAATCACAGGAGAGCCGGTAATTTGAAATCCCTATCCGCGGAATCAAACCCAATGATGGATCGAAAGCATCTCCCAACCGATAATAGGTCATTGATATATCCAATAAGTCATTGGGATAATTTATGGTAAGTCCGTAACCTGACCGGTCACCTTCAAGGCTATCACGGCGGGTTAGCATTCCCCATGCTCCGATTAAAAGATTTTGATCGGTTAGAAATTGAGAATTCTGATAAGTAAAGTCGGCACCGGCAGCCCAGCTATGCGATCGGTTTAAAGGATCGCCATACATGCCCATTAACCCGATAGTTGACTCTTTCAGGATATTTTGCTTGACCCGGATCACCCCCATGTTGGCAGGTGCTACTAATCCTTCCGCCGCACCGGTCCGGGTTACCAGTGCTCCAAATTGTGTTTTCCCTACCTTCCCATTCATCTTGCCGCCTATTGTCAGCGGAACCGCCTTGCCATTGACAAGTCCTATTTTCCGGCTTTGAAAAGGAAGGAAATCTTCACTCAAACCTAATCCAAAATCATAGATGTCTGATCCTTCCAGGAAGAACTGCCTTTTTTCAGGAAATAACAAGGAAAACCGGGTCAGGTTGGTCCGCCGGGTATCCACCTCAGTTTCCGCAAAGTCAGTATTAACCGTCAATTGTGCGGAAATGCCGGGAACAATCCGTTGTGTCAGATCAAGGCTGCCATCCCATTTAAACTTGGAGGGAGAGGTTATACTCCGGTTGAAGTCGCCAATCGTTGAAGCTTTTGCAATCAGGCCAATACCCAAATTGAAAACAGGCAAATGGCTGATCTGTCCGGAATGCAGTGTTTGTGTAAGCTTATAGTCCTGTGATATTGCGGTCCATCGGTCGACCTCCATGAACCGCTGAATACGCCTTTCAGCATTGAATCCCCATGAATCCAGACCTTTCCGGAAAGTCATGGTATTTACAGGAATCCGAATCTCAGCAGTCCAACCATTTTCCCCCACCCTTGTTTTCGCCTCCCAGATCCCGTCCCAATTTGAATCTTCACTTGCACCCCGATTTGAAATAAGGGCATCGTACCGGGCCCCATACGGATTTACAGCAAAAATATACGCGTTCCGGCCATCCTGATAGGTATCAAAAACGAATTTGATATAGTCTTCATTCAGCAGGCTCGCATCACGCGCTTTTGAAAAGGCCGTGATTAAATCCGGGCTGGAGTCATAGCAGGTGAACCCCAGATAAATATTTTTGGAATCGCATATGATCTTAATCGTCGTTTCGAAAGATGGATTTTCGTTTACCCGTGGTATTACCATTCTGAAAACCGCCAGGGAGTCACAATTCTTCCATTCTGTCTCATCCAGAATACCATCGAGGTGCATTGGGCTTTTAACGATTCCACATTGAATCTCAGGTCTTGGTCCATTCAGCACCTGGGAAGCAATAGGCAAAGTGTAAATCAGCCAGAAATGTTGGAAAAAAAGGAAGGTTTTGAGCAGCTTATCGAATCGTAACACTCTTTTCATCCGGCTGTATGTCTTTAGAAATTTGAGCGCGTTAAAATAGAGTTAAAAGCTGGATATGTGAATGTTGAAAAGATTGTATTATTTAGATAAAAAGTTAGCTTTGGCACCTTAATGTTCCTATGGGAAATGTTTAAAAGATCAGCTGGTTTGCTATTTATTCTCATTGCCAATATTTTATTGGTCGCCCATAGCATTCTTCCACACCAACATTTTGGCGGATTTGCCTGGATTCATGCTGATCATTATGAAGATCAAAACGAGCCAGCCGGAATTCACACTGAAGATGCTGATCACAAACATGAGGATCACGATAACGATCAGGCCTGCTTATTAAAGCAAGCCTACCTGGTTCCGGCGAATTCATCCAGGCTGGACTGTCCACTGGTTGATCAATTGAACCAAAATTTTGATTTTCAGCTAATATATACTAATCAGGATACTTCAAGATATCTTCCATTCTTTTATAAAATTCCTGTCCCTCCGCTATTACTCCTTGGGAGATATTCTTTGCTCGTAACCTGTTGTGTTGGGTTGCGTGCTCCGCCTGCCCTTTAAGATTTCCAACCCTTTTGTAAAGCAATAGTCAAACGGCTATTGCTATGCTCTCTGCATGCTTTTAATTGTAATCCAACATTTTAATACTTCATTCGATGAAAAAGACACTGTTTCTTTTTGCTTTACTTGTCCTGGTAGTGGCAGGTTGCAAAAACAAGAAAGAAGAAATTCCGGTAATAGCCGAACAAGTCAACCTACAACTTACCGCGTATTCCAATGAATTCGAAGTTTATGCCGAAGCTAAACCGTTTGTAGTTGGCAAGATGTCCAATGTTCTGTCACATTTTTCTCATCTACCTGATTTTAAAGCCTTTCAAAAAGGTGTGATGACGATCAGGTTATTGGTAGATGGGTCAGAAGTGAATCAGGTTTTAGACAAACCCACCCGGAAAGGTATTTACAGCTTCGACCTCACGCCGAAAACTCCGGGTGCGGGGAAAATAATTTATGATATCAATGTTGATGGGGCAGAATATCAGGTTGTTGTGCAAGATATTGTAGTGTATTCCGATGAGTCAGCCGCTTCAGAAGCAGCCAAAATTAAGGGTGCTTCCAGAACCAATGCCACGTAATTTACCAAAGAACAGACTTGGAAAATAGATTTTGCCACCGAATTTCCTGAGTCAGGAAGCTTTGGACAGATGATCAAAACAACCGGCAGGGTGGAATCAGCCCAGGGGGACGAACAACTGATCGTTGCAAAAACGAGAGGAATTGTCACTTTCCGGGGAGATAACCTTCTGGCAGGTAACCCTGTTACTAAGGGTAATACCCTCGTGACCATAGCGGGAAGCGGATTGGCTGATAATAATTCAGCAGTCCGGTTTGCCGAAGCACAGAATAATTATCAAAAAACAAAAACCGACCTGGAACGGGCGGTGAAACTGGCCAAGGATAAAATCGTTTCCGACAAAGACCTGGCGAAAGCACAGAATGATTTCGATAACGCCAGCGCCATCTTTGAGAATCTGAGAAAGAATTTCAGTGCTACCGGGCAATCGGTAACGAGTCCGATCACCGGTTTTATCAAACAGCTTTTCGTTCACAACGGTCAGTTTATCGAAGCCGGACAGCCGGTTGCTATCGTTTCACAAAACAAAACCCTGTTGATCAGCGCCGATATACAGCAAAAATATGCGTCGATCCTCGGGTCAATTGTCTCCGCCAATATCCGGACACTCCATGATAATAAGGCGTATACACTCGAAAAACTAAATGGCAAAGTGCTTTCTTTCGGGCGTTCAGCCAACAGCGATAACTACCTGATTCCATTAAGTCTTCAGATTGATAACACCGGCAGTTTTATCCCCGGTGGATTTGTTGAAATATACCTCAAAACTGTAACCGTTGCAGATGCTATTACGGTGCCTAACAGTGCCATCATGGAAGATCAGGGAAACTTTTTTCTCTATATTCAGATTCATCCTGAATTATTTGAAAAAAGGGCTGTAAAAATCGGTTCTACCGATGGAATCCGAACCGAGATCAGAGATGGAGCCTTGATCACGGACCGCATCATTACGCAGGGAGCGATTCTTGTAAAATTGGCGCAGGCAACCGGAACACTGGATGCACATTCCGGTCACAATCATTAATCATTTGAATCTATGATAAATACAATATTAAAATTCTCGCTGAACAACAGGTTTTTTATCTTGTTGTGTGCAGTGGTGTTGGTGATTGTGGGTTTACGTACCGCATCCAATATGGACGTGGATGTATTCCCTGATCTGACCGCCCCCACCGTGGTGGTTATGACCGATGCCCACGGAATGGCTCCTGAAGAAGTAGAGCGAATGGTCACTTTTCCAATCGAGACTGCTGTGAATGGAGCGACCGATGTTCGCAGGGTTCGCTCGGTATCTTCCCAAGGCTTCTCCTTTGTTTGGGTTGAATTTGATTGGGGTGCCGACATCTTCAAGGCCAGACAGATCGTGAGTGAAAAACTCATTACGATTTCATCCCAGATGCCTTTGGGTGTTGGTAAGCCTACTTTGGCCCCACAATCCAGCGTGATGGGAGAAATGTTCTTCATCGGTATTCAGGCCGATAGCACCAGCCTGATGGATCTGCGGACCATTGCTGACTGGAATATTAAACCGATGCTGCTTGCCACGGGAGGGGTTTCTCAGGTAACTATTATCGGCGGTGACTATAAACAATACCAGGTATTGGCTGATCCGCAAAAGATGAAGTTTTATGGAATTTCAATCAGTGAGCTGACTGAGGTTTGCCAAACCATTAGCCGCAATTCCACCGGCGGAGCGGTCCGGCAATTTGGTAATGAGTACCTGGTAAGGGGTATGGCCCGAACTTCCGATCTTGATGCTCTTGGCAATTCATTTATTAAAAACATTAATGGAAAGCCGGTTAAGATTAACGACGTGTGCGAAGTGCGGATCGGCGGTGCCATTAAAATGGGTTATGCTTCCGAAAACGCCACGCCATCGGTGATCATTTCGATATCGAAACAGCCCCGTACCAATACCGTTGATTTAACCAAACGGATTGAAGCCAACCTGGCCAACCTGAAAGAAACACTGCCTGCTGATGTCAGATTGGATACTCATATTTTCAGGCAGGCGGATTTTATCGAAACTTCGGTGAATAACGTTAAAGACGCCCTTTTGGAAGGCTCAATCTTTGTCATTCTCATACTTTTCCTGTTTTTAGGGAGTGTAAGGACAACCCTGATATCCCTCCTGGCTATTCCGCTATCCCTTTTGGGTGCCATTCTCGCGCTTAAAGGATTGGGTCTGAACATAAACACGATGAGTTTAGGGGGGATGGCAATCGCGATCGGTGTGCTGGTTGACGATGCAATCATAAATGTTGAGAATTGTTTTAAACGATTGCGCCAGAACCATCTGAAACCGCCGGAGGAACGACAATCTGCCTTTACCGTTGTATTTAATGCCTCTAAGGAGATCCAGGCATCTATCGTAAATGCTACCCTGATCATCATTGTTGCATTTTTGCCACTGTTCTTTCTTTCCGGTATGGAAGGCCGGATGTTGAAACCGTTGGGAATTGCCTTTATCGTTTCATTGTTTGTATCGCTGGTGGTGGCGATGACGCTCACACCTTTGCTGTGCAGACTCCTGTTATCCGATAAGAAATACCTGACTAAGAACCAGAAAGAAAAATGGCTCACACGCCAATTGACTCAATATTATCAAAAATCACTGGTATGGGCTTTGTCGCATAAGAAGGTCGTCCTATTATCATCGTTGGGTCTTTTGGTGGCGGCAATTATCGCATTTACTTCTCTGGGTCGCAGTTTTCTTCCGGAATTTAACGAGGGTTCACTTACCCTTTCAGTGGTTTGCAAGCCCGGAGCCTCGCTCGATGAGAGCAACCGACTGGGTAATCTGGTGGAAACGGAGCTGTTATCAATCCCCGAAGTAACCAGTACCGCACGCCGTACCGGCCGCGGAGAGCTGGATGAACATTCCCAAACGGTTAACAGTGCCGAGGTGGATGTTAATTTTACTGTCAGGGACCGGCCTCGCGAGGACTTTATGGCTGAAGTCCGTTCAAAACTGGCTGGCATCCCCGGTATAGCTGCCACGGTTGGACAACCGCTTGGCCACCGGATTGATCATATGCTTTCAGGAACACGGGCAAACATTGCCATAAAAATCTTCGGTTCTAATCTAAATGAGATGTTTTCAGTTGGGAATCAGGTTAAAAGCGTAATTAAAGACATTCCTGGTCTGGTGGATGTTAATGTGGATCAGCAGATTGAAATTCCGCAGATTCAGATTCGTGCCAATCGTGAAATGTTATCGCAATACGGAATCTCAATAGGCCAGTTTAACGAATTTGTTGATATCGCCTTCGGTGGTGAGAAACTGGCCGACATTTATGAAGGCCAGCGCCGGGTTGATCTGGTCTTGCGGTTGAATCAGGATTATACCGAAACCATTGATGGTATCCGGTCGGCTTTAATTGATACGGAAGATGGGAAACAGGTCCCGCTCGAAGAGGTTGCCTCGATTGTTTCCGTTGCAGGTCCGGGGACGATCAGCCGGGAGAATGTCCAGCGGAAGATTGTGGTATCGGCCAATGTCACGGGCAGGGATATCCGGAGCGTAGTGAAGGATATTCAGAAGAATGTCAATGAAAAGATCGTTTTACCTGAAGACTTTCGAATTGAATATGGCGGTCAGTTTGAGAGTGAAGCGCGTGCCTCACAATCCCTGCTGATCACATCGATCCTGGCTCTGTTTGTTATATTTCTCCTTCTATTCCAGGAGTTTAAGAACTTTCGGTTAGCCGGGATTATTATGTTGAACCTTCCGCTCGCATTGATCGGCGGGGTCTTCTCCATTTACTTTACTTCCGGAATACTGAGCATTCCCGCTATTATTGGTTTCATTACCCTGTTTGGCATCGCCACAAGAAATGGAATCCTTTTGGTAGCTAACTATCAGAATTTGGAAAAGCAGGGTTCTCCTCTTTACACCATTGTAACCAAAGGCTCAACAGATCGATTGAACCCGATTCTGATGACCGCTCTGACCGCTGCATTGGCTCTGATACCACTGGCCATGAAAGGAGATTTATCCGGTAATGAAATACAGAGCCCCATGGCGAAGGTGATATTAGGCGGACTATTGACATCCACATTACTCAACATTTATGTGGTACCCATCATGTACAGCATATTTAAAAAGTCGGGAACTCCAAAAATTGAAACATTATGAAAGCACTTGTTATAGTAATATTCTTCCTGACAACCGGTTATTCCTCCCTCCTGGCCCAGGGAAGCGTGGACCGGATTGTGGCAGAGATTGAAAAAAACAATACCGGTTTGTCGGCATTGCGCAAGAAAGCTGAAGCACAAAAACTGGGAAATAAAACAGGAATCTATCTGAAGAATCCTGAAATCGGATTCAATTACCTGTGGGGCAACCCAACGATGATCGGAAACCGCGTGGACCTGAGTTTTGAGCAAACTTTTGATTTTCCTACGGCTTACCGCTACAAAAGTCAGATTGCCGATGGTCGTGATCAACAGGTTGATATTGATTACCAGCAACAAAGATTAGGGCTGATCACGCAGGTTAGGATGCTTTGCATTGATCTGGCTCATACCTATGCATTGGAGAATGAATTTGCCAGGCGGCTGGAGCATGCACAAAGTATCGTCAAATCGTATCAGGCGAAATTCGACCAGGGAGATGCCGGGATTCTGGAACTGAATAAAGCCCGGTTGAACTTTCTGGGTATCCGGAAGGAAGCTGAAGCCAACGGCATTGAATATCAATCCCTGCTTGCAGAACTTGCAACTCTAAATGGTGGAATACCTATTGCATGGAGTGAAAGTATCTATCCATCGCGTGAGATACCGGCTGATTTTGAACAATGGTACCAGCAGGCCGAAAAGAGCAATCCAATGTTAACCTGGTTACGAAAAGAGCTTGAGATCAGCCAGCAACAGGAGAAACTGCAATTTGCGCTTGGTCTGCCCAAATTTTCAACCGGTTATCTCAATGAGAAAATCGTTGGAGAGCACTTTCAGGGGGTCACGTTGGGTATGTCTATCCCTCTTTGGGAGAACAAGAATGCGGTAAAGCAAGCCAAAGCACAATTTTTGGCGGTGCAGGATGTTGAACGTGATCGTAAACTAATGTTTTACAATCAGCTGAAGATGTTACATGCCAAAGCTGTCCGTTTACAGCAATCAACCGGTGATTACCGGTTGGCTCTGCAAACTGTCGATAATGGCAGTTTCCTTGGTAAAGCACTTGAAGCCGGAGAAATCTCGTTGATTGACTACATTCTCGAACTATCCCTGTATTACGAGAGCCAAACAAGGCTTTTAGCCGCTGAGCGCGACCTGAACAGGGTGATCTCAGAGTTATACCAATTTCTGGAATGATGTTGATGGACAAGACAGGAGAAAATTTATATTATTCACACATTTTATAATTTGCATCGGATCACAAACCGGGTGCCTTCCCGGGGCTTCGAAAAAACCTTAATATTGAAATGCAGGTAATCAACAATTTTTTTAACCAGGGCCAGCCCTAGCCCGAAATTATTCCCGCTCTCCTGAAATTTTTTGAACCGGGTAAAAATGTTAGGAAGGTTTTCCTCCGGAATTCCGATTCCATTGTCCACGATCTCAACCACTGGGGTATCGCTTTCCGAAAACAGTTGAACCATGATCCTGCCTCCGTCAGGCGTATATTTTATTGCATTATTCACCAGGTTGAAAAACAAAATATGCAGCAGCTCCCGGTTACCCTGAATGTAAATAGGTTCATCCGGAATTCTAAGCTCAAATTCCTGATTCTTCTGCTCAAAATGTTCCTGGAAATCGGTGGCCAGGCTACCAAGCAATTCGTTAAGGTTTACCTGGTCCGCCAGCAGATATTCCTCATTATCGATCCTCGACAATAAAAGAAGAGTCCGAACCATTTTGGTCAATCTTCCCAGTGTGACTTTTGACTCGATGATTTTTACCGTTTCATCATCAGTAAGTTGAGTGGTGTTTATGAAATTATCGAGTTTGGTCCTGATGATGCTGATCGGGGTTAGCAATTCGTGGGAAATATTACTGATATAATCCCTTTCCTCATTAAATGCATGTTCAATTTTTCTCATCAATCCGTGAATATTTTCTTCCAGATCTTTGAAATCCGAGGTTGAGGTCTTTACCGGGGTATAATCAAAATTTTTTGGGTGATCGGAAGCTTTCAGGCGTTCGATAATCCGGCCAAATGGCCTTAAAAGGTATTGGGTAGTTAATAACTCAAACAGGATGGTAACCGCCAGCAAAACCAGCAGAAAATAAAAGGTGAATTTTTTGATCAGCTTTTGAAATGCAATAATACTGTTGATGCTTTTGCCGATTTCAATCAAATAGAAACTACCCTTTGATTCAAAGGTTGCACTGATCATGCGGTATTCGAAAGTTTCACCCTCGATAGCCCTTTCGGAATAATCGATCTCCTCAAACAGCGTGGTATCGGTAACCTTCTCAATGGAAATATACTCCTCTTTAAGAATGTTGTAGCTGCCAAACGCTTGCTTGTCGCTACCTTGTTTGATAAATTCTTCTACACCGTACTGCTCAACCAGTCCATACGTTTTATCGAGACTAACAATCAACTGATTATCAAGATCTTTTATCGACATCTGATTAACCAGCCATGGAATAATGAAGACAGAAATTGCTATGATCAAAGCCTTTGAGAGGGCACTGATAATGGATATTTTATTTTTAAGCTTTATTCTGTCGGTGAACATTACACGTCTTCGAATTTATAACCTAATCCCCGTACGGTTTTTATATAGTTGGCCGGGTCGAAATCCCCAAGCTTTTTTCGAATGTTTTTAATATGTACATCGATATAATTCGAGTCGAAATCATCCTCGTAAAAACTGCCCCAGATATGCTCAACCAGCTGAAGCCGGTCAAGCACCCTGCCCTTATTGAGAACCAGATAGCTGAACAGGTCATACTCCTTCTTTGTGAGGTTGACGGATGATTCCAGGTAAAGCAGCTGAAGCTTGTTGATGTCGAGGGCAAAATCGCCGAATTTGATAATGGAGCTGGATTGCCCGAATTTTCTTCGTGTGATGGCCTGAAGCCTGGAGTGCAATTCAAGAATCGAAAAGGGTTTTGCCAGATAGTCATCGGCACCCGAATTAAATCCTTTCAATTTATCATCCAGTTCGCCCCTGGCAGTAATGACGATAAAATAGGCTTCGGAATTATATTTTTTGGCTTCTTTAATGAGGTCCAACCCGTTATAATCCGGCAACCCGATATCCAATAAAACAAAATCGTAAAGATTTACAGCAAGCAATTCCGAGGCATCCCTCCCATTGAAAGCGATATCGCAGTTATATTGCTCGTTTCGTAAAAACAGGGCCATTTCTTCGGCCAGACTATTTTCATCCTCAACAATTAAAATCCTCATATCTAAAATATTATCGCGTAACTTAAAGAAACCAGGAAACCGGACTGGTTGGTCCAGCTTTGTTCCTTCAAGGTTTTGGAAGGGATGGCATAGAACCATCCGCCGCTTAGTGTAAAACTGCCCACCGTATATTGCACAGGCAGGATCAGGCTGATATACTGATAATCAAAATTCCTTTCGGGCACATATTCACCCATATGATTCCCACCCGTATGATGAATTCCCCAGGTATGGTCGATGGTACCCGGAATCCAGAATGTAGTGCCGAAGGAGCTCGTGAAGGTCGGCGAAAATGCCAGATAGCCGGATTTCAGGAGGAACCGGTCGAATTCGAAATCGTAGGAGAGACTGAGATCGAGGAAATAGTTATTCGTTTGTCCGATCATATAGCTGTTATCCACGGTCGCTGTAAAATCCCGGAGCCGGTAGGAGCCCGACAATTCCAGGTCATGGTTGTAGGAGATTCCTTCGTATGCCAGATCGCCCTTGAAATGCCGGTTCGTGTAGGAAAAATCAACGTCGAATTTATCCAGGAAGGTCTTTTCATATCCAACCTGAAGTTTAAACTCATAGGTATTCGTGGTTGGAGCCAGGTATTTAAAATAATCACCCGAAGCGTACAGGCCGATATTGCTATAGTAGGCCATGTTGGCCTTTAGTGCAGGCATCTTGATGGCATTGGCCGGTCGCGAACTGTTATTGTTGCTGGTATAGCTCAGGCTGGTCAGCAAAAAACCGGGATCTTTCGTTACCCCGGCTGATTCGGATTCTCCCTGTGCAAGGAGCGCATGGGGCAGCACGAACAGTATGATATAGGCAAAAAAGATTCGCATGGAGAGTAATTGGACTTTAAGACAATCGATGAATTACTTGTGTTTGTGTACGGTCATGGATTTCCGGATGGCTTTGTTTATCGTATGCATCTGGCCCATGGTAGCCTTTCTATTCTGAAGCCGGATAGCTTCCATCGTTTTATCGGTGATCGGAACAGATTTGATCATATCCGCCCTTTTTTTCTGCTGGTTATCCTGCAATGCCTTGGCCGGAACGGTCTTATCGGCTGGCTTAACAACTTTTTCCTGACCGAACCCGTAAATCGGGAGGGCCAGGGTAAAAACCAGGATCAGTATAAGTCTTCTCAAATGCATGATTTTTTTATCATGATACAAATATAACACCTTGAAAAACAAAATCAATAAGGCCGATGTACGATATCAGCCTTATTGATTTCTTACTTGCCTTAGCCGATGCCGTTAATGACGACGGCCATGCATCGGAAGGAAGCTTTCCAGAGTGATTGTTTCGCTCACTCCGTTGATTGTTACTGTAGCGAAGTTATCGCAGGTGCCGTCACCATAGTCGACGGTGATTTCCGTACCGTCGCTGACGCTGATTTTGGTTATCCCTGAGATAAATACTCCCCGGCAATCCTTCTGCTGGTCACGAACCAGAGGGGACTGGGTTTGGCTGGTGAAAGTATTCCCGCTTACCAGGGTGCCCGAGGAAGATCCTGTAACCGAGATCACATCATCATGCCTTCCAAAGGTTTTTGTGCCGGCTGTTACGATGCGGGTTTTCTCCGAGCTCCAGATGATCGTTCCGCTACCGTCGCCAAGGACGATAGAACCCTCTTCTTTTATCTGGCTCTCACGGTATCCGTCAGCATTGATTTTGGACGTAACGTTTGAAGTACCCAGAACCTGATTGTTATCGACATAATAATCTTCGCAGTTGAAGGTTACCACAGCTTCACCGGTCCAGTAATCACCGATGCTGGTCATGATGATTTTCCCACGGCGCACTTTTCCGTCAGATGCAACACAACTGTCGGTACCATAATTGATTGTAGTTACGAGAGTATCACCGGCCCATACGTGGGAAATTTTGGTGCAGTTGCCGAGTCTGAAATGTCCTTCATTCGGTCCCATGCTGTAGCGCATATGATCGAGGTCCCCAACACGCAAGGAATCTCCATGGTGCCAGATACTATCGAGGGTATGCCTGTCGGATTGCCCACCCATGCCATGATGGCCGCGGCCATGGCCCATGCCCATGCCCATGCCCATGCCCACGAAATCACGGTTCAGGGTATCATTGCCGTGGATTAAACTTTCATAAAGACTTAGCGTTTCATCGCCGATTTCCATAATCTCATCAAACACCTCTGATGTGGCGGTCAGAGAGGCCGCCTTAAGCGAATTCTCGCTCAAAAGGGCAGTTGGTGTGGCGGTTTCAATTTTTTGGCAGGCGAAAAGGCCCACCAGGGCAACCCCACAAAAGAGAGCAACCTTTTGCATAACTTTTCTGTTTTTCATAATCCGGTTCATTATTGACAGTATTAAATTTTATTATTACGGTACAAGGATAAATCAGGAAGATGAAGCGAACATGAAGAAGCCGGAACCTATTCCTCCCACGGCCTACCGGATGACCGATTCAACCGGAGACGGGATTCTTGAGCTCCTCATAAACATTGACCCGGCAATTACCCCTCATCTGGTAGATAAATTCATTCCGGATGGTGACCGGGGCCTGGCCCTTTCAGATCCCAATAATCCGCATGAATCGTGCTCGAAATGGGGACTTACACACGAGATATTTTCCTTGATAATCTGGTGCCGGAAAAACAGATGGCCAATGGGGTCAATCTTTAGATGACCACCTAATCTTGATTGGCCGAATTATGGGTAAGCTTACAGAACCCTGATGATAATGGAAGGAGAAAAAAGTATCTTTGGTAATCAGCTTACCAGTAACCTGAATGGACGATTTAACAATTGATCAGGGAAGGTGGTCAGCCACATCAGCCGGAGGGGATCAATATGGCCGGCTGATGCAATGGATAAGTTTGTATTGAACAAACAGGCAAAAAACATGAAGAAGTATGTAATCTATATTCTAACCGGATTGAGGATCCTGGTCGGATGGCATTTTCTGTACGAAGGGATTGCCAAATTAATGGCCCCCGGGTGGAGCGCCAAAATATACCTGATGAGTTCGAACTGGATCTTTTCCGACATCTTCCAATGGATGTCCGATTCCCCCGGACTCATAAAAACGGTAGACTTTCTGAATACCTGGGGTCTCATTCTGATTGGCTTATCCTTGTTTACCGGATTGCTGGTCCGCTGGTCTTCTATAGCCGGTGCGCTGTTACTGGTGTTTTACTTTGCGGCTTATCCGCCAATCCCGGGCCACACTTTCGGGGCAATCACCGAAGGCAATTATATCTGGGTCAACAAAACGCTGATAGAGCTTGTCATGTTACTGGTTTTCGCCACCCTCCCGGTGGATTTTTTCTTTGGAGCCGACCGTTTGATCAGGCGGTGGAAAGAAGAAAAACCCCATCCCCCGATAGCCCCTGTAAAAAATGATAGAGCATTTCTGCAACGACGTGAAGTCTTGCGAGATCTGATTTCCCTGCCATTGCTTGGCGCTTTTGCTTATGCTGTTTACAAAAAGAAGAGATGGGACAGTTATGAAAACAAGTTTCTGGTGGAAAAAGCAGATGCGCTTTCAGGAGCAACCCTTAAAACGTTCACATTTTCTTCACTGGGTGACCTCAAGGGGCAGATACCGAAAGGGAAGATTGGTGATCTGGAAATCAGCCGCCTGATCATGGGGGGCAACCTGATCGGTGGCTGGTCGCATGCACGCGATCTGATCTACACCGACAAGCTGGTGAAAACCTACCATACCGACGAGCGGGTGATGATGACCATGCAGCTGGCCGAAAAGTGCGGCATCAATGCCCTCATCACCAATCCGTTGCTTTGCAGAATCATTAATAAATACTGGCACGAGACCGGCGGAAAGATGCAATTCATCTCGGATGGAGGAAATTCCAGGGAGTCGATTGAAAGATCGGTGGAGGGTGGTGCCTCTGCAATCTATTTCCATGGAGGCGTTGCAGACCGGACAACGAATGAAGGGAAATACGATGAGATTATAAAGAACCTGGAACTGATCCGCTCCTATGGAAAACCCGCCGGGATCGGAGCGCATCGGATCGAAACCGTCAAGGGTTGTGTGGAGCGGGGAATTAAACCGGATTACTGGGTTAAAACAATGCATCACCATGATTACTGGTCGGCGATGGTCGACCTCGAACGTCAGACCACCGTTGACAAAGGGTTTAAAGACAATGTATTCGATTTCACCCCGCAGGAAACCATCGATTTTATGAATACGCTGGAAGAACCGTGGATCGGATTCAAGATACTGGCTGCAGGGGCCATCCATCCGAAAGAGGGTGTTCAATATGCGTTCAACAACGGTGCAGACTTCATCTGCGTGGGCATGTACGATTTCCAGGTGGTAGAAGACTGTAATATTGTACTCGATTCACTGGCAAATGTTAACCGCACAAGGCCATGGCGGGGATGATCCTCGCCAAAACCCGATACACTAAATCCTTCAGGATCCCGATCATCGAACTATTACGTGAAATTCTAAACGTTCGCCGCGACTATTCATCCGTAATTAAAGAAATGTTGGCCCACACCAAAGAGGAAACAACTGTAATCTACCTGAAGCAATTTGAAAATGCCACCCTGGACAAAGCCAGTGAGCTGCTCAATCTGAAGTGACGGGTACTGCCATTGGAGCCGCATTCCGTTTGGACGAGAAAGAACTGTTAGGGTCGGCAAAACAAAAAATTCGGAAGGTTTTGTTACTTGATTAAGCCCGGATCAATTGTCCGGGCTTTTTCGTTTCATCGCTTTCAACTCCATCCTCCAATATATCAGGACTGTCGAACCTCTGCTGAACGCCAAATTTATCAATCCATCAGCCATGGGTGCCGGCTCTTCAAATTTGCTTAAGATTTGCTTCTTACCATTGTCACCGGATAAAACCTGGTTGATCGTTTATAATGGATAGATGATGGAAAGAACAATTGGTGTCATTGGTTTGAATTATAAATCTGCCCCTGTCGCAATCAGGGAAAAGGTATCATTCTCCGAGCAGCAAATCACTCTTTTTATTAGAGCCCTGAAGCAGATCGAGCCCGTAGCCGGAGTGGTGGTGCTCTCAACGTGCAACCGCGTTGAAATCTATTTTCACACCAAGGCGGTTTCTGTTCATCAGGGTTTTGAAATAGTCCTTCATCAGTTATTCGAATTCAAAAGCCTGAATAGTACCGTTTTAGAACACTTTTATTTTTTTAATGGCAAGGAGGCAGTTAACCATTTATTTCAGGTTGCTTCCGGTTTGAATTCGATGATTTTGGGCGAAGATCAGATCATTGGTCAGGTAAAAAATGCCTTTCTCCTCAGTTCTCATGAGCATTGTGCCGGACCAGTTTTGACCCGGCTTTTTAACCTTTCGTTCAATGCCGGCAAACAAGTCCGTACCGAGACAAAAATCAACGAAGGATCGGCATCGGTTAGCTCGGCAGCTGCTTCTTTGGCCAAACAATTGTGCCCCGATATTGAATCGCGCTCGATTCTGCTTATCGGAGCCGGACAAACAGGCAAGTTGTCATTAATGAGTTTGATCGAAAAAGGGTGCCAAAACCTTTTTATCACAAACAGAACTTTCGAAAGGGCGGTTGAGATTGCTAATGAATTTAATGTAAAAGCCTTGCCAATCAATAAAATAAGTGAATGCCTGCTCACCTGTGATATTGTAATGTTGGCTACCGGCTCCCCGGAACCTTTGATCGGTCTGACCATGATAGAAGAGGTTATGCCGGCGAGGAATTACCGGCCGATGGTCATTCTGGACCTTTCAGTACCAAGAAACGTGGCGGCGGAGGTTGGCCGGGTTGAAAATGTTACCCTATTTGATGTTGATGATACTGAAGCCGTCATTCAGGATACATTTAAAAAAAGACAGACAGAAATTGCCAGAGCAAAAGAAATTGTATCCTGCTTAGCCGACGAATATATGGAATGGCTGGCATCCCTCAGTTTAACTCCGACCATCAGGCAGATCCAGGACAATTTCCGTAAGATAAATGACAATGAGTTTGAACACTATAGAAAGTTTAAGAACGGCATTGACTGTAAAATCTCAAGAGAATATGGAAATCATATTTCAGATAAATTCTCCCGGTTAATTATCGAAAATTTAAAACAATTAACGGATAATGGCAAGAAGGTTGAACTTCTTAATTTGTTAAATGAACTTTTTGAATTAAAAATCGCTGATGAAAAATAAGATTATTCGTATTGGGACCAGAGGCAGTGAACTTGCTCGTTATCAGGCCGATCAGGTAAGGTTGGAGATAGAAAAAAACTTTCCGGGAATCGAAGTTGAAATTGTTGTAATTATTACTCAGGGCGATAAAAACTTAGAGGTTTCATTATCAAAGATGGGAGATAAGGGTGTTTTTACCAAAGAGCTGGAAATTGCCATGCTCAACAATGAAACTGATATGGCTGTCCATAGCCTGAAGGACTTGCCGACTTCATTCCCGCCTGGACTTAAATTAGGTGCTGTGCTGAAACGGGCTGAAGTCCGGGATGCGCTGGTAAGTAAAAATGGCAAAACCCTCAGCCAATTGGGTCCCGGTGATGTTATTGCTACATCCAGTTTGCGCAGGAAATCACAGTTATTAGCCTACAATCCCGATTTTAATATTATCGACATCCGGGGCAATGTAACTACTCGTCTGGCGAAAATGGACAAAGGATATTGTGATGCCCAGATCATGGCCGCTACCGCTTTACAACGTTTGGGACTGGATGAAAGAATAACACAAATAATTGATCCTGATATTATGTTCCCCGCGGTAAGTCAGGGCGCTATTGGCATTGAAGTTCGGGAAGGAGACCCGTTGATCGATGAAATTATGACAGGCATCAATCACGAAGAAACCATGCTGATCACTAAAGCCGAAAGGGCCTTCCTGAGGTCAATGGAAGGAGGTTGTCAGATCCCGATCGGTGGCTATTCCATAATAAACGGTAACGACTACCATTTTACGGGTTTTATTGCCGACTTAAATGGGAAAAAATCTATTAAAGTCTCATTATCTGGAAGATTGGAGGAGGCTGAAACTATAACGCTCGCTGTTTCAAAACAAATGATGGTGGCTGGAGCTACGGAAATATTGGCCGAAATAAGAAATGCTGCAGGTTATATAGCTGATTAAATGCTTAAAGGAAAGATAATAATCAATACGAGGCCCGAGGGGGCTGATGACTCGATCAGCCTTGCCCTGGAAGAACTTGGTGCTGTCGTTTTTACTATGCCATTAATCGAAATTATACCGATTAATCTTTCACCAAAAATCAGTTTGGATATTTTGAAAAATAAAATTTATCAATGGCTGGTTTTTACCAGTAAAAATGGCATCGACAACCTTTTTAGTCAACTGAAAGAGAATTTATTAACCACTCCATTGCCTTTTAAAACGGCTGTTTTTGGGGAAAGAACCGCGATGTCATTAAAAAAATGGGGATTTACACCCGACCTGATAAATACAGGAAATACATCTGAAGATTTATTGAACGATTTGCTTCCAACACTTCAGCCTTGTGACAGGGTTCTTTTAGTGGTGGGGGACCTTGCTTCCGGATTGCTCGGGGACGCGATTAAACAGACAGCTCAGGTTGACAGGGTTGATGTCTATCGCACCGTTTTCGTTCAGTCCCTTGACGGGGAGATACTTCATCGCATTAAAGAAAACAGTTATGATATGATCATTTTCACCAGTCCGTCAGGATTCAGAAGTATTAAGTACCACACTGACCGTGTGATTAGTCTGAACAAATTGAAAACAGCCTGTATCGGACCAACCACCGAAGAGGCTGTACTAGCCGAAGGATTAACCCCTTTGGTAGTCGCCAGGCCCTCAGGGAAAAGCGGTCTTATCAGCGGTCTTGAGCAATATTTTGCCACCCGGTAACCTTCTAAACATTTTATATACAACAATTTACAATAAATAAAATTATGTCATTCCCAACCACCAGACTCAGAAGACTAAGGAGCAAAGAAATCCTTAGAAATATGGTAAGAGAAACTAAAGTGTCGATGGATGATTTAATCATGCCGCTGTTTGTTTGTCCGGGCACGAACGTTCGAAACCCGATATCCTCCATGCCCGGAAACAGCCAGTTATCGGTTGATTTATTGGTTGAAGAATGTAAAGCATTGGTGGCTAAAGGGGTCAAATCTGTATTATTATTCGGGATTCCAGAATCCAAAGATGAGCATGGGCATGTTGCCTGTGTTGCTGATGGCATTGTTCAAAAAGCTATCAGGGCCATAAAAGCTGAAATAAAGGATATCATCGTTGTGGCCGATGTCTGCAACTGCGAATATACCACGCACGGCCATTGCGGTACGATCGTAGATGGCGACGTTCATAACGACCTGACCCTGGAAACGCTGGCAAAACAATCTGTTTCGCTCGCCGAGGCAGGTGCTGATATCATTGCACCCAGCGATATGATGGATGGCCGTGTTGGAAGAATCAGGCAGGCGCTCGACGAAAACAACTTTTATAATATCCCGATTATGGCCTATTCTGCTAAATATGCTTCAGCATTTTACGGGCCATTTCGGGAAGCTGCTGAAAGTGCGCCAAAATTCGGGAATCGATCTACTTATCAGATGGATACGGCCAACTCCAACGAGGCCCTGCGTGAAATAGAACAAGATATCGAAGAAGGTGCTGACATTGTGATGGTTAAGCCGGCTTTGAGTTATCTGGATGTGATCAGAAGGGTGAAGGACACTTATAATATTCCCATTGCTGCCTATAATGTCAGCGGTGAATTTTCCATGGTGAAAGCAGCTGCCGCCAATGGCTGGATTGATGAAGAAAGGATTATAAAAGAAATATTAACCTCGATAAAAAGAGCAGGGGCCGACATTATCATCACTTATCATGCTCCGCAAATGGCTGATATTCTTAGAAAAGAACAACAACTTAAGGGATATTAATAAATGAATCGGGAAAAAAGCCGCGAAGCTTTTGCACAAGCAAGACAGGTAATACCTGGTGGGGTAAACTCGCCCGTCAGAGCATTTAAAAGCGTGGGTATTAACCCGGTAGTGATCGACAGTGGCAAAGGCTCAAAAATCAGGGATATTGATGGAAACGAGTATATCGATTTTGTATCTTCCTGGGGACCACTCATTCTGGGCCATGCCCATGATGCTATTTTAGACGCTATACAGGCTGCCGCCAGGAAAGGCACCAGCTTTGGCGCTCCTTCAAAAATGGAAACCGAGATGGCGGAGCTTATTGTTGAAATGGTTCCATCGGTTGAAAAAGTGCGAATGGTTAACTCGGGAACCGAAGCAACCATGAGCGCTTTGAGATTGGCCAGGGGATATAATCACCGGGACCTGGTGGTGAAGTTTGCCGGTAATTATCATGGCCATGCTGACAGTTTCCTAATTAAAGCCGGCTCAGGCGCCATTACTTTGGGATTACCCGATAGCCCCGGGGTAACGGTGGCGACTGCCAGGGACACGCTCATTGCGACCTATAACGATCTCGAATCCGTTGAAACCCTGTTCAGGGAACACGGTTCCTGGATCGCTGCAATAATCGTTGAACCGGTAGCTGGAAATATGGGTGTGGTTTTACCCAAAAAGGGATTTCTTGAGGGGTTGAGAAAACTGGCGGATAACTATGGTGCCCTGCTTATATTCGATGAAGTGATCACGGGGTTCAGGCTGGCAAAAGGGGGTGCTCAGGAGGTTTTTGGGGTCATGCCTGATTTGACTACCCTGGGTAAAATAATTGGTGGAGGATTACCCGTTGGGGCCTATGGCGGCAGGAGAGAGATCATGGACCTGCTTGCTCCTGATGGCCCGGTTTATCAGGCAGGAACCTTGTCGGGCAATCCTCTGGCCATGGCTGCAGGATTGGCAATGTTGAAGATTTTGAACGGCACCCCGCATTTATATGATGAGCTGGAAAGAAAAGCTGCCCGTATGGAGCAAGGCCTGAAAACAAATTTGGAGAAAACCGGTACCAAAGGTATTATAAATCGGGCAGGCTCATTGATGACCCTGTTCTTTACCGGACCTGACCAGGTTACCTCATTTGATGAGGCCATGCAGTCGCATACGGACCGGTATGCCAATTACTTCAGAAGTTCACTGGAAAATGGCATTTACCTGGCGCCCTCGCAATTCGAAGCCATGTTCGTTTCGATGGCACATACGGATCAGGATATCGACACCTGTATCGAAGCCTCATTGAGCGCTATGGAGAATTTAAAAACCAAAACCAGATCGTTTGTAACTAAAACCTGATGATGAACAACATTTTTGTTGATACAATAAATGGAATAAAACGGGAAAGGCCGCCGGTATGGTTCATGCGGCAAGCGGGAAGGATTATCCCTGAATATCTGAAATTGAGGGAGAAGTACAGCTTTCATGAATTGCTGTATACCCCTGAGCTGGCTGCTGAAGTCACCCTGCAACCTGTTCGCTCACTGGGCGTTGATGCTGCGATCCTTTTTTCGGACATTCTGGTAATACCAGAAGCAATGGGTATGAAAGTCGTATTTACCGACCATGGTCCCCGCTTTGAAACGCCACTGAAAGAGGTAAAAAATCCGGTTGGATTTCTGGATCCGGACCCGGAAAAACTCCATCCGGTTTACCGGGCGATTGATGCCGTTATGGCCGCAAAATCCGCGGATACCCCGTTGATAGGATTCTGTGGTTCACCTTTGACCACCCTGTTATACATGGTGCAGGGCATCAGCTCAGATCATCAGTTTCCGGCTGTAGTCGACCTGATGTACTGCGATCCGGAGACTGCCGACAAACTGCTTGAAATGGTTGCCGATCTTTCCATTGAATACGCTTTATCGCAGGTCAGGCATGGCATCAGTGCATTCCAGCTATTTGAAACACATGCCGGTCTGATACCCTACCCGCTGTATATCGAACGGGTGATGCCTCATGTCAGGCGGATCCTCAGTGCGGTCAGGAAAACCGGGACACCGGTTATCTTCTTTCCCAAGGGTTTAGGAAATGGGATGCGTGCACTCAAAGGTGAACCGATTGATTTTGTCAGCGTCGACTGGCAGATGTCCATCGAGGATGCCTGTGAAATGGTTGGCCCCGAAATAGGTGTTCAGGGAAACCTCGATCCCAGGATCCTTACCACTGATCAGGGTACTATAAAAAAGGAATTAGAGAAATATTTGCCCTTTGGGAGCAGAGAGCACAAATGGATATTCAACCTGGGTCATGGAGTACTTCCGAATATCCCCTTTGAGAACATGAAATTTGTTGTTGATTGGATTAAATCAGCCGACTGGAAAAGGTCGTAGTAATTATGAAGATCAGAAAGGACTTAATTTTAAAATATAACCAGGCCGGACCCCGGTATACCAGCTATCCTCCGGCCAACTACTTTCATGAAGGTATTGCTGCTGATGACTTTAAAAGGGCAATCAGCCAATCCAACCATGAGCGGCCGCAAAACATTTCGCTGTACGTTCATATTCCGTTTTGCCCCCGGCTGTGCCATTTCTGCGGGTGTACAACATCTGGCAGTAAGGACATTAATGTATTCAGAAGTTATATTGATGCATTAAAAACAGAAATCAGCCAGGTTGCTCAATTGCTGGATCCTGGCCGGAGTGTAACCCAGATACACTGGGGTGGCGGCACTCCCAACTCCATTCCGCTGGATATGGTGCAGGAGGTTATGGACCTGTTCCGGTCGCACTTCAAAATTGAACCACATGCTGAAATTGCGATGGAATGCAGCCCTGCCTATTTGGAGTTTGAGGATATCGACCGGTTAGCAGCCATGGGCTTTAACAGGCTCAGCCTGGGAATCCAGGATTTTAATGATGATGTTTTGAAAAATGTCAACCGCGAACCGTCCAAACATCCTGTTGACCAGCTGGCAAACAGAATGAATGAAAATGGGTTTAAAGGGTTGAATCTCGATCTGATCTATGGATTGCCGGGACAGACTCCGGAGAATTTCAAAAAAAGCATTGAAAAGGCTATTGAGGTCAATCCCAACCGTTTGGCGACTTTCTCCTATGCACATGTACCGTGGGTGAAAAAGGCCCAATCGGTCCTGGAAGAAATTGGCATACCCTCTGCCGGGGAAAAGCTGGCACTCATGGAAATAGCTTACGGACTCCTGACCGAAAATGGCTATATGTCCATTGGCATGGATCATTATGCTAAACCGGATGACGATCTATATCAGGCATTTTTAGACAAACAGCTGCACCGGAATTTCCAGGGATATTGCACCCGTGCAACCACCGGACAGGTTTACGGTTTTGGCTGTTCATCCATTTCCCAGCTGGATAGCGGCTATTATCAAAATAAAAAAACCATAAAAGGCTACATCGAAAGTATCGGCAATACCGGATGGGCTGTTGAGCGTGGTTACCAGGTTAATACCGATGAAAAGATAACCCGTACCGTCATCAATGAGGTGATGTGTAATCTTTTTGTCGATTTTAATGAAATTGGAAAATTGTTCGGTAAGGATGCTGCTGAAGTGAAGGAAATTGTTGGTTACGATGTAGATAAACTGGCACTATTTTTAGCAGATAATTTACTCGGGATTAAGGAAGAAAAAATAAAAATAAATGCCGATGGCTCTTTAGTTATTCGAAATATAGCCATGACTTTTGATCCGCAACTTTCTGTTAATCAAAATCAATACTCAAAAACGATTTAATGAAACAAACAGATATCATAATTTTAGGCGCTGGTCTGACTGGCTTAACCTGTGCCCACTATCTGAATAAAAAAAACCTTGATTTTTTATTGGTAGATAAGCAATCCAGAATTGGCGGAGTCATCCGGACCCATAAAGAAAAGGGGTTTGTCTATGAAAACGGCCCGAATACGGGTATCATTTCCCATCCTGAAGTAGCTGATCTTTTTAATGACTTGAAAGAGTATATGGCTCTTGAGATAGCAAATGAAAAATCAGACAAGAGATATGTTCTGAAGAAAGGGAAATGGCACGCCCTGCCGTCTGGATTATTTTCAGGAATATCCACTCCCTTGTTCAGCTGGAAAGATAAGTTCCGTTTGCTGGGAGAGCCATTTCGGCCACCTGGAAAAAATCCGGATGAAAATCTGGCTGATATGGTCAGGAGAAGGATGGGGGTAAGTTTTTTAAATTATGCGGTTGATCCTTTTATCCTCGGGATTTATGCCGGCGATCCCGCCCAGCTGGTGACCAGGTATGCCTTGCCCAAATTGTACAATCTTGAGCAGGATTACGGCAGTTTCATCGGAGGTTCAATCCGGATAAAAAGACCTGAAAATGTGTCCGAAGCAAAGAAGGCAACCCGAAAAACATTTTCGGTTAAAGGGGGTTTATCGGGCCTCGTTGAATCATTGCAGCAATCAATCGGTGCCAGTAAATGCCTTTTGGGTGTTGAGAATATCGTTATTGAACAGGCCGATGGCGGGTACCTGCTCAAAGGAACGGACTCCAACGGTGATCCGGTTGAAATTAAAACAAAAAAGATCGTAAGCACAGTCGGGGCCTATGCTATCCGGAGCCTATTCCCATTTTTTGATGCTGATCACCTTGCAAATGCTGAAAATTTGCACTATACGCGTGTTATCGAGGTGGCAGTCGGGTTTAACGAATGGAAAGGCCGGCCGCTTGACGCTTTTGGAGCATTAATTCCTCATCTGGAAAAGAGGGACATACTGGGTATCATGTTTATGTCCAGCCTTTTCGAGGGCCGTTGCCCTGAAAACGGAGCCCTGGTAACGATATTTATCGGTGGTGTCCGGCGTCAGGACCTTTGTGATTTGAATGATGCACAGGTTAGGGAATTGGTTGAAAGAGAACTTAAAGACTTGCTGGTGTTGGATGATTTTAATCCGGATTTGTTCAGGATCATGCGTCATTCTCATGCCATTCCACAGTACCGGGCTGAGAGTAAGCAACGTTATGAATCGATTGATGCTTTGCAGAATAAATATCCCGGATTGATTTTAGCGGGCAATATCCGGGATGGAATTGGGATGGCTGACCGCATTAAACAGGGAAAAACTATTGCCGAAGGCTTGTAAATTATAAAATATGGCTATTTTAGACATTATGGAATTCAGCGATGTAGTCATCAATATTCACCGCGTAGTCAGCACCATTTTCACCGTGACGGCTATCGTTCTTTTAGTTCGTTCTGCCAGAGGGTGGAGGCTAAAGAAACCGTACCTGAAACAGGACCGGAATCTCTCAGCTTTCCTGCTCGGCCTGTTATATGTCCAATTGGTTGCCGGTTTATTATTATACTTTGTGCTTGACAGCCAGCGGGGCGGAGCGGCCAGCATGACCGAAGCAACCCGCGCAATGTCCATGCGATTCTGGGCTTTAGAGCATTTCATTATCATGATGTTTGCCCTGCTATTATCACAACTGGGCTGGATATTTATAAGCAAATCGAAACTGGACCGGAACAAGCATAAGAACACCCTGTTTTATTTCGGTACCTCAATTCTTCTCATCATCATCACTACCAGTATCGGGCTTATCCTGAGATAATTAATGATTTAGCCTGATGAAAACAGTGGTTCTGTTAATGAATCTGGGCTCCCCTGATTCACCAAATCCGGTTGACGTGCGGAAGTACCTGAGTGAATTTCTGAACGACAGCCGCGTAATTAACCTGCCATGGCTGTTCAGAAAATTATTGGTCAATCTGATCATTGTTCCGGTCCGGTCGTTTAAATCCGCCCGATTATACCGAAGCATATGGACGCCACAAGGATCACCGCTGGTTATTAATACACAATACCTTAGTGAGGGGTTACAAAACAAATTGGGGGAGGAATATGTGGTTGAAATGGCCATGCGCTATGGCAATCCCGGGTTGAAAAACAAGCTGGTGCAATTGGAGAAGCAGCGACCTGACCGGATTATTCTGGTTCCATTATACCCTCAGTATTCATCAGCAACAACAGGCTCAACCCTTGAACTGGCCATGCGATACATCGGTAAATGGAAGTATATACCCAGCCTGCAGATGATTCATCATTTTCATGACCATCCCGCGTACATTAAGGCCTTTGCTTTTAGAATCCACTCCTGCCATCCACAGGGATATGACCATATTATCATGAGTTATCACGGGTTGCCCCTGAGCCATATCCATGATGCCCAGGGTAGCAGCTTTTGCTACCAGGCATCCTGCTTTGAAACATCAAAATTGCTGGCCCGGGAGCTGAATTTAAAAGAGGAAGATTATACAGTCAGTTTCCAATCGCGATTAAATGGGGATTGGACCAAACCATTTACCGATGAAGCAGTCAGAGATTTGGCAAAAAAAGGTAAAAAGCGCATTTTGGTCGTCAGTCCATCGTTCACCTCAGATTGCCTTGAAACGCTGCATGAGTTAGGTAAAGAACTAAAAAAGGAATTCGAGGAGAATGGTGGCGAGCAGCTTACGCTGGTTGAAAGTTTGAACGACCTGCCCATCTGGGTTGACGGATTGGCAAAGATGATAGCAGCTAATGGCTGAAGCTGACCGTCACGGTATGAAGTTCATCCGTGTTAAAATAACGGACATCAAAATCATACAATTCACAGATCTTTTTTACCAGGGATAATCCAAGACCAAGGGAATCCCCGGTATTTTGCGTTCGCACAAACCGATTAAAAAGCTGGTCAGCCGGAATATCGTGTTTTGGGCCGGTATTAATTATTTCAAGAGTACTATTCCCAAGATTAATCTTCAGCTTCCCGTTGTCGAAATTATGCCTGATTGCATTTTTTATCAGGTTTATAATGAGGATATCGGCCAAACCTGTATTTACGGTGATTTCAATATCTGAATTTAATGTACACTCAACTGAAATATTCCGGGCCTCAATTAACTCTTTAAAATTACCCAAATGATATTCAATTCTTTCTTTCAGATGCACCGTTGACAACTCGGGGAATTGATTATTCTCGATTCGCGTAAGCAGGATAAGTACCTTATTGATAGAAGATAATCGATTTACGGCATCACCAAGTTTGGTTATCTGCGATATCTGTTCTTCCGAATAATTTCCATGCTGCAGTAATAATTCAATTTTGGAATGCATGACCGACAAAGGGGTCTGTATTTCATGAGAAGCATTCTCGGTAAATTCCTTCAGGTTATTGTAATCTTTATGAATTCTTTCCGTCAGCTTTTCGAATACCTGATTAAGTATCTGGAACTCTTCTACTTCAGAATAAGGTAAATCTAAATTTGGGTCATCCCGCAGATTGTATTTCTTTGCTTTATTAACTGTGAAAAAAAAGTCATCCCAGATTTTTCGAAAAAAATATCGATTTAAAAAAAACAGGGCTAAAATAAAGGCCAACAACATCAGCATCATGGTCAGCACTATTTTTTCTATCAGATTTTCGGCATCAAACATTGAACGGAAAACCGAAACCTTAAAATTCTTTTCCATTACAACAGTTGTAAACTCCAGGAGCCTGTACGGTGAATACAGTTTCTCCCTCTGATCGTATAATACGGTATCCTTAAATGATTCCCTGATCTGAAGACCGGAATCCGCGGGCTTGATCAGAAACTTACCTACGGTGACCGGGTAAGCATTGTCAACCATGTGCATAGCATTCAACTGGTCAACAATATCATTTTTCTGGCTGATCAATTCCCGATCAACCCGCTTTATGATCATAGTCTGGATGATTTTATAAAAGGTTATTCCACCCAGGAAGAAAATAAACAGGGTTATGGTTAAAATAATAAGGCTCGTTTTGTTCAGCAGTTTCATACCAAAGGGGTTTCATCCGTTTACAGCGTATTGAATTTATACCCGACACCGTACACATTTTGCAGATAATCCTTAGCACCGTTATCAATTAATTTCTTTCGAAGGTTCCAGATATGCGTATAAATAAAGTCCAATGAATTCAACGTATCCGCATAATCGCCCCACACATTTTCACCAATGGATTCTTTTGTCAGGACCCTGTTTTTGTTCGAGATAAAAAAGAGCAGCATGTCGTACTCCTTTTTGGTTAAATTAATTAATTTATCGTTCACAAAAACCTGAATAGCACTGGTATCGATCCGAATTTCATTAAAAATTATTTCGTTGCTTCCACTGAAAAAAATCCTTCTTACAACAGATTTGAGACGGGCATTTAATTCTGAAAGGTTGAACGGTTTTATCAGATAGTCATCTGCACCAATATTAAGACCTGCTATGCGATCATTCAATGAGTCCCGGGCAGAAATAATGATAATACCGGAAGTGGTGTGATATTCCTTCAATTCACGGATAAGATCAATGCCATTCCCATCAGGAAGGTTAATATCAATAATCGCGCAATCATACTGATAGCTGTTAAATTTATCGGAGGCACTGGTATAATCGAAAGCCAGTTCACAAACATAACCTTCGCCACTCAGGTATTGTCCGATTGATTCGGCTAAAGCAACCTCATCCTCTACGATCAGTATCTTCATTTGCCATCAAATTTGCCATTTCAATCAAGCAAATCTATGAAAAAATCAAAGCCAGGGTAATTATTCAGCGGTAATCAAGGAAATGTTGGGCCACACCAAAGAGGAAACAACTGTAATCTACCTGAAGCAATTTGAAAATGCGATCCTGGACAAAGCCAGTGAGCTGCTCAATCTGAAGTAATGCTGACATAGACAGTGGAAATTCAGATTGCCAGGATTAGCTAACATCATTAACTTCGTACCATGGCAAACCACGAACAAGTTGAGACAATGAAAAAGATTGAATTCAATGGCACTTCACATTAACTTAGAGGATTTACTATCCGCACGAAGGGTCGAATCTGACCGGATCGAGTGTAAAGAAGGCTGGAACCCGGATGCAACCTATCGTAGCATTTGTGCTTTTGCCAATGATTTTGACAATACCGGAGGCGGCTATATTCTTATCGGGGTAGCTAAAGATCATATTGGATTACTTGAACTTTGCCAAACAGCGATTCTAAGGAAAGATTTATTTGAATTTTTGAACCTTGCTAACCATCCTGCAAACTTTAAAATCTATATCAAACCACTGTTAAGCAGCAATTGGCTCGCTATGACCATCCCCAGCAAGCCGACAAGTCCAAAACAACAATACCTGACCACAAAACCAATCACTCCTGGCCCCTCAGCCAATCTTCACACCATCCAATAACCTTTGGTATCTTGGTAAACTTTGCAACAAACACTTCGTAGTCGGAAATTATACCGGGGTGATGCACCGCCATATATTGGAACAACATTTCAACCATAGCGGTTTCACCCGACAAGCCATAGTTAGTGGTGAGCAGTTGAGTATAAAGCAAAACCTCATGACGGCAAAAGGTGGTTTTTCCCGGATAAAAGTTTTTCAGATGCAGGCTTTCTGAAATGGGATCCGGCTTATCCTCACCATGATCAATGAGATTTGCCATGGCATATTTATATGCAAAGGGAAGATATTCCGGATACTTGTCAGCATAGTACCTGTAATTGGATAATGCCAGCCGCTTGTCGGATTTCATCTCAAGAAGCAGAAGTTTGAGATACAGAAAAACCGGTACATCCGAATATTCATTTATGTACCTGTCGGATTCTTCAAGTCCCTCAGCAATTTTATCGTTGGTTAACAATTCAATTAGCCGCTCGGCCATTCTTCTTACTTCATCAATGTTTTCACGGATGGCTGCATTTCCGAAAAGAAGATCATCCGAGAAGATTTCATCGGAAATATTGAAATCAAATAGCTGGACAATGGTTCCCATGGCTTTATTCAACTCTTCCTCTGTAACCATGTACTCAAAGAAAATAATTTCTGCGACCTGCATTAATTCAGCTATTTTGTCCATTTTCTTCGAAATGGATCTTTTAGGAATCTTGGACTCAGCAAAAAATCGACTGATCAGGTCCTTCTTTACCACTGGGTCATGGTAATCAATTTTGTTGCTATCATCCTTATCCTCCCGGTCAAAAAAATCATCAGCTTCAGCCTCCATGATGAAATTGTAATTATCGCGGCCAATTTTTTTATCCAGGTGAGCCAGCACCCTGTTCTTTTCACCAGGATTTTCGGGCGTGGAGATGTAAAGTGGCTTCCCTTTAAACCCAAACTCAATATCGATCAGTTTTACGTGTTCATCATCTTCCTCAAGTATATGCTTAGTCAATTCAAATGATTTATGCGGACTGAAGCCTAGCTCACCGGCATATTCAACAGCACCGTAAATGATGTTATGTACCCGTACATAGCTTATGGCAATCATCTTGAAGCCAAGGTCGTTTGTATTTAGCTGATGGTCCAGAAAATCCTTGAAATCAAGAGGATTCTGGTTAAAAATCCAATTTGATTCTTTTACCCCAAGACAGAATAAGTCGATGATATAATTTCCATGGGTGATGTTTCCGTTGATGTGGTCCCTCGTGACGATGATCATGGCAGATCCCGTATCGCGCCAGGAATCGTTGATATAACAGGTGCCGAGGGGAAGGTTCCTGGCACGCGTACGAATGTAATTTTCGGGCGATAAAAGTTGATTTTTCTTTTTGTTCATTTCATTAAGACTTATTAAACCATTCCTGCCTTTTCCGTCTCATCATTTCCTCACGGCCACGCTTCTGGCTTTCTTTCTCCCACTGACGTCTGATCTCTTCATATTCTTTGGTTTGTTTTTCCACTGAATGATTGATCATATCCTCCAGGCTGATTCCTTGGCTGTTAATGACTTCATGCGCGGGTATCCAGACATCGCGGTAACGGATCTGCATGATGGGGTTCAGGATATATACACCGCGTTCGATTCGCCTGAAAAGTTTTCTATTGTAAGGATTATTGCCGTTGATTTCGTGTTTTGCCAGAATGGACAGCCAGTATTCGCGCCTTTTGCGGTAGGATAGCAACACATTTCCGGGGAAATCCTGAAGTTTATCGATGAAATCGTCCACCTGGATACCGATGGCCTGGTGATGACGCTTCGACTGCTGAATGGCAGATTGCACAGCAACAAAGAGATGCACCAGCAGAAACTCGACTTTGTGCGGTTCGATCTTAATCAGTTGACCATTAACCTGCAGGCTCAGAGAATCGGTAAGCAGTAATGGATAAATCCTACCCAGCCTGGTTTTCGCGTATTCCCTGTTCACAAAGGCTTGCAGGAGGGCGATTTGTACAGGGATCTTGTAAAAGGTATCGGGCAAACCGGGATCTGCCCCGTTCCCGAGAAGGGATGCGGTGATATTTACAGCGCCGGAAAAGACTGCTGCATGAAGAGGGGTGAAATTATGGATGTCGCGGCAATCAATCCCGTATTTGTTCACTTCCTGCATCACCATCTTGAGGTTATCGTCGCGGTAATACTGGTAATACTTACGTAAGATGGAGCCACTTTCGGTTTCATATTTTTCTGCCCGGCGGTAATTCAGGCCCGCGAGCTTCTCCAGGATCAGTGTCTGATTATGTATCAAGGCAAAGTCGAACAAATGATCCTTGGCCTTTTTATTGAAGTGTTCCGGGTCGAGCGCCTCATTTTTCAAGGCCATATACCGTTCAATGGTTAAAGGTTCCCAGTTCGGTTTTACTGTGACCAGGATATTCTTCCGGATCGCCTCAGCCTGTTCCGACTTGCCCATCATCTCGAGCCGCCTGGATTCACGTTTCCAGTCATCAGACGATGAAACCTCTTCGCGGATGACCCGGTTCTTAACCTCTTCGGAAATGTCCATTAACCGGATTAGCTTGTGCCCGCGGGTTTGCTCCACGATATACACATTTTTAACGGCCCGCGTGATGGCCACGTACAAGGCATTGATGTAAAACTTGTACGCATCCAGCGATTTGTCGGATTTATCCCTGCCACGTGCATAAACCAGATCATCGGTAGCCAGATCTTCAGCGGTCACTCCCTCACAGATATTGTTGAATTCAGTGGCACTGCCGGAGATGAAATTATACAAAATAATATTTTCATACTCCAGTCCTTTGGATTCCTGTACAGAGAACAAAAGTGGCGAAGGGAAAATGTTGCCAGCCTTTGCCTTGTCCTCGTTGCGCAACACCAGCACTGCATAATTGACTGACCTGCGGGTCTTCCTGGAAAGCTCATTGACGGTCTTGTCTTTCTCCTCCAAAAAGACCATCTCTCCCTCCATTTTTGATACGGTACTTACAAGATAATTGCTCTCTTTATCGAGCGATCCGAAACGGGCAGTTTTGATCTTCAGCAGCCGGTTGGCAAGCTCAGAAATAACCGGGCTGTTTCGATAATTGGCGTGAAGTATTCTGATCTCATCACCTTTGAGGCGGTTCTGGTAAAACATGCTCTTCAGGTGCGACCAGGAAAAGAAATTGGGATGAACCACCTGGTTGGCATCACCACAAAGAATGAAATTGGCTGGCCTATTAAGTGATTTCAGTATCAGGTTAAGTTGCGTGTTGGTAAAATCCTGCACCTCATCCACCACGATGAAGTCATAATCCGGCCGGCATTCTTGTAGAAGCCGGTGCGAATAGACGTTGACATCAAAAAAACCATTTTCATCAAGCATCAATAAATATTTCCCGAACAGGGAGTAAACCGTTTCACGCTCGGAGGCAAGAAAGATCGATTGTTTTACTCCCAGTTCCAGGTAATCTTCGCGGGTGAGATATTCTTTTGATATGTCGAGGCCGGTAATAACACCCCTGAACTCCTCGAACACTTTGTGAACATCTTTTAACTTTGTTGATTGCCTGAACCCGGAAAACCAGCCATTGAACGTTCTGAAATCCATCTCCTTGCCTTCCGGTATACGGATGGTTTCGAGGAATTCCCGGTAGGAGAGAAAATCTACCTCCTGTTTTTCATTCTCGTAATGGTTGGCAAAGTACCAATGCGAGGAGTTTTCGGCCAGGTAGGCTGAAAGGGTGACATACAGGATCCTCCCGGTCAATGTTTTGATTTTTTCGAGTGTCAGCGCGGTTTTTCCGCTTCCTGCCGAGCCGATGATAATCTGGGGAACCGGGTGGTTAAGTATCTCCTCCTGGTTGTCGTCGAAGGAGAGGAACTTGTCGAGCAGATGGAATTTCGGGTAGCGTTTGTTGATATATGCCATGCGAACCGCTTCCTGATCCGGAGGTGGAAAACGGTTCTGAATGGCGACCAGTTTCGATTCATCAACGACAGCGCCACGCAGGAACCTGGAATTACTGTAATCATGATTGAGAATCAGCTCGAGTACCATCAGCACCGCGTGTTGTTCATACTGCCCAAAACGGAAGAGCAGCCGGTTTTCATGGTCAAGCCTGGCACGATAAAACACTGTTCCGGTCATCTTTTTCACCTCCGCTGCGGTAAAATTACCAGCAGCAAGCTCATCGAGCGTTTTATCAAATTGTTTCCGGAGTTTTCCCGGATTCAAATCATGAAGTAGCAGAATTTCGTACATGAGATCTTTGTTGGTACAAAAGTAATTTTTTTGGACTCACCCTTCCTAAAGTAATGACAGCCGAACACTAATCTACCTGAAGCAATTTGAAAATAAAACGCTGGACAAGGCCAGTGAGCTGCTCAATCTGAAGCTCGTTGAGAGGTTCAGTGAGAGGTTCGGTGAAAATCATTGAACTTATCGAAGCGAACAATTTTATCACTATTACAGACCTTGCCGAAATGCTTGGTAATTCAACTTGTGCAATTGAAAACAAATTACATTTTCGTTGAAATGTTTATTTTTATCTTTTGCTACGGATAACCCGAAATGATAAAATTATTTGAAAAATGAGCACTGTCCAGCTGGATCTTTGGAATGACCGGATTGAAGATCAATGGCTTTCCTTTGAAGAAGCAAAAGCAATAGTACATACCTGGTGTTTGGAATACCAAAAAGATTGGGCCGCTTTAATATCAAATACAACCGGGTTGAATCATCCGGGAATACCACCGAATCCTGAATTTATTTATCGTCACACGGGATGGAAAGATTGGATGGACTGGCTTGTTCATCCGGATCTCCAGATACCTTACACTCTTTTTTATGAAGCCCGGGAATTTACCTGGTGTTTAAGAATTCAGAATGAAGATGCATGGTTGCAATTTGTTTGTAATGAGGCTTCAATCTACAAATCATATGGGCTGAATATCCCGTCAAGGCCATTTATTGAGTATAAAGGAAAGGGATGGGTTGATTGGACCGATTGGCTGGGCCATAAAATCGCTTTCAGAAATTACGAAGAAACAAAGAAGTTCATCCATACCCTACACCTTAAATCTCAGGAGGAATGGAATGCTTATTGTAATGGAAAATTGAACCGCCCGTTAAAAAAACCACGGGTTATTTACCGGTATCCCGACCTCGCTTATCATGGGCATGGTTGGATCAGCTGGAAGGATTGGCTTGGTTAAACCCATTTGATTACCTGAATTTAACAAGAAAGACCATGGATATAAAAGAACAATTATATACCTCGACATCAAGGGATTCTTGCAGTAGGTATTTTCACCAATTAAAATCAAATTATGCCTAAACCATCGGCTGGAAAGCCTTCAAAAAAGAAAACCGTTGAAGAACAGGTTAGTGAATTACTTAGGAAACTTTCACATAACGATTTGAAACAATTTGTTTTAGAGCAATGTATTGGAAATCCTTCCTTCCGGCAAATATTTATTTCCGGATTCGCCTACCTGGTTTCAGAAGAATCAAAGGAGATGTACAAGAAACAAATCCGGTCATTCATTGCCAGTGTTGAAGGAGAATGGGGTTATATTAATTGGTCGGGAGCCGAGGTGGTAATTAAAGCAGTTGAAAGTTTACTTTCCACCGCTCAAAAGCATCTTGATCAGGGCCGCTACCAAAGCACGATCTATATTGCCTGTGCTGTGATGGAGGAAATGACACCACAATTAGAATATGTGGACGACAGTGATGGTTCTTTTGGGGGGCTGATAAATCAGGCTTTCGAATTATTGAACCAGGTTGCTCAGGCGGAAATACCGGATAACCTCCGATTGGAATTGTTGGGTTATTGTTTAACCACTTTTGGTAAAAACATTTACGAGGATTGGGATTGGCATCTGGGTATGCTGGATCTAGCCTCCCGCATAGTCAAAACAGAATCAGAAGGCAATAAGGTTATTGCCCTGATTGATAAGCCAATGGATTCGGACTATACCAAAGAAAGGGCTCAGCTTATCAAATGGGAAATCCTCTTGAAAATGAAGGGAACAGAGAAAGCAGAAGAATTCATTAACCAGAATCTGGCCAATTCCCGCCTTCGGACAATTGCTATTGAAAGCGCTATCAGAAATAAAAAGTACGAAAAAGCCATCGGGATTGCCCAGGACGGAGTCAGGTTTGACGCGAAAGACAAACCGGGCTTAGTCTATACCTGGTACGACTGGCTGCTTAAAATTGCTGCCATTCAGAAAGATACTGATCGAATCATTGAATATGCCCGGATTCTATTTGTTGATTCTAATCACCATGGTCAGGAATACTACAAATTATTAAAGGCAAAGGTGGCACCCGACCGTTGGAAGGAATTTGTCGAAGCCATCATTGCCGATTTTCAAAGAGAATCAGGAGGGTCCAATTTTGACCAGATTTCTGGAATTTACATCAATGAAAAATGGTGGGACCGGTTGTTTGCTCTTTTAAAAACAAAGCCATCACTTCATAATATTGAGGCTTTTGACAAATATTTAGCCGCCGGTTATTCTAATGAACTTGTGGAAATGTATTCCACCGGGATCGTTTACCTGCTCAAGAGGAGTACAAATAGAGATCATTACCAGGAAGCCTGCCGGTACCTGAGACGGATGATCAAGCTTGGAGCCAGAGAACAATGCGATGAGCTCATCCGGAAGATACGAGTTGAGTATCCCCGGCGAAGCGCCCTTTTGGATGAGTTAAACCGGGTTTAATAAATCAGACGAAATGGAAATGAAATGATTATCAGGGCAACACATCAGCTTTTTCGGATATCCGGAAGTTTTTTTGCTATACACTTTCTTCACAATCCAACAAGAATATCGGTATTGGTTCCGGGAGCTGTTTCGGTATAGTCTGTTGAGCCCGACTGAGTTTTATTCAACAAACAGCCGGAGTATAATTGCTTTTATGAACCAAATGAGGTATGAAATTGAATATCACCTGGCCTTACCGGAAACTATTGAAGATATTGATTTAGACCGGATCGAGGATTTGCAATTTGAATACATTTTCAGAACCGGCAGCAAAACCATGGATATCACAACCCCGGGCAGAATATTGGGCGATTTATTGTCCAACCAGTCTTTAAAGTGAAAAGGCCAAGGCTTCGAAACCGGAAATATAGTACAACTAAAAGAAGCACCGAAAGAAACTGTGAAAGAAACTGTGAAAGAAAACTGGGAAGAACACTGAGAAGAAAACTAGGGTAAAAACTAGGGTGAAAAGTTCGGTGATAGGTTCGGAGACAGGTTCGGAGAAAAGTCCAGAGAAAATTATTGAACTTATCGAGGCAAACAACTTTATCACTATTCCGGAACTTGCCGAAATGCTTGGGGTTACAACTCGAACCATTGCAAGAATTTAAAAAATGTCGGTGCATTTGTCGGTGTAAGTTGACCAGCTACTGATCGAAATACTCTAAGAAGAAGGTATTCGCAAAACGGGAGGTATAGCCGAAGGTATAGCTGGTGGTATAGCTTGGATGATGGATTCGTGGACCATTAAAATGAAAACCTTGATAAGAAATGTTTTGCTCAATATCAGTAACTTTCGATTTTGATAAATGCGTAAATCATGGCTCTACCCATTAACATAAAGGAATTAGTGCACGGTAAGGTTGTAGAATGGGAGCGACTGGAGTTTAAGGCCGGTTGGAATCCCGAAAACATACTGCATTCAATCTGTGCTTTTGCCAACGACATCAATAATTGGGGTGGTGGCTACATTATTGTTGGGATAGAAGCGATCGACGGGGTGCCTCAGTTTCCGCCTAAAGGCCTGCCGCTAAATAAGCTCGATGAGATGCAAGGGGAATTGATCAACATTTGTCATAAAATCCAACCCAACTATTTGCCGATAGTGCAACCTTATATTATTGAGGAGCAGCATATTCTTGTTATATGGGCCCCGGCAGGTGACATGCGCCCCTATTCCGGGCCTTCCACTTTGGGAGACGATGCCCGCCGGCAGATGCAAATCGCCCGTGGACCGGTTGAGTTTTTACGGCCGGTAAATGTGGGTCTAATGTTTTTCAATCGCGAACCGCACAAATTCTTTAACCGTGCCTGGATCGAACTGGCCATTCATCCTGATGATACCGGCCGGAATTTCATAACCGAAACATTATCAAGAAGGGAAATCCTTAGTTTTCTTGGATTGGCTAACCAAACTAATAACTTCACTAATAACATCAAACCATTAATAGATATGGGTATCATTGAATTGACCATTCCCAATAAACCCAATAGCCGCCTGCAAAAATACAAGCTAACATCAAAGGGAAGAAAGCTATTAAAGTAGTATACCATGAAAAACTTTGAAACTATCCGAAAGACCTGTGAGACAAGCAGCAGTATTTCAAAAACCGTCATTGACGAATTTCTTCTATACTATGCTGCCGCTCTATACAAACTTGACCGAACCATGACTGAAGCATTTTCAGCTTACAGGCATGTAACAAAAGAATTTGAAAAGGAGTGGGTCAACAGGTTAAAGGCTCAGTATCTGGCCCATAAAATCTTCAAGTCTGGCGGTCTGATAAGGAAAATAATCACTCATACGGAATTAAAGAAGCTAAGCCGGTCCGAAATGGATTTTCTTGAACATCATGCCAGGCAGCCCTGGCGGTTTTGCTTCAGCATTATTATTGAAAACCCTGCATCGGATTTCTTCAACATGGAAGATATTCTCACAGGGGAACGATTCACCCTGTTCTCCCAAGGAACCTCAGATATCATCAAAAGCCAGACAACATCCATCTGGTTCAACCTGATCGGCTTTAACGGCGCCTGCTGGCAAACCTTTGGCCCGATTGCGGCTTACAAGAGTTTCGAACCAGATGATATCTTTTTTTTCGCAACTGAGCTTGACCGAGGAATTGAAACGGAAGAAGACATTGTCCAAAACCTCGAAAAGAATCCCCTGCCCTATATGATGTTATTGTCAGGGGCAAATATTCCGTTTACGGCCCATAAACAGGACCAGATGGTACAGGTTTATTCAGAATACCCTGTGGATAAGGTTGATACCGTGGAGTTAAAAAGAAGTTTCACGTCGGAGTTTTGTAGTGGGATTTACCGGTTAACACTGAAGAGATGGGGGGGGCATCCTCATTTCGCGCAGGTTTATTATGATGAGAATAAAAAAATTGTTTTACTTTCCGCTTCCACCGATCGCGGATTTCTGGCATTGGTGAACGCCATCAATCAATTCGGTTACAAGTTTTCAGAAGAACCCGATATACGTGTAAATATGTCCATGCTGATCACATCAAAAAAGATCCTGACGAAAGAGATCAAAATAAATGAATACGATCACCTGTTCCAGGTAGACACTCCGCCGGAGAGAAAGGAAATGCTGGATAACCTGAATTACTTTATGAGTCTGATTCTTCCTGATATTAACGCAGGCCGGGTACCGGATATTGAAAAAAATGCCGCCAAAGCCGGCATCGATGTTGAAACGGCCCGGAATTTTTATAAAGCAGTTTCTGATAAATTCGGGCAAATGGATCGGCGGAAGGGCTAGCCGTTCTTCCTGAAAGATTCCATCAGGTGACTCATGTCGGCTGAACTATCGCTCATATTAACCCCTCCTTCGCTAATTCAGCCCGCAGAGCGCTACGACGGGAATGGATGACCATTAAATTCCTGGCGAACAGCCGTACCTCCGGTTTCAGCTCCTTATGAGTACCGACCAACCTGAGCAAGGAGGCGATTCTGGAATAGGTGTGGCGATTCAGCTTTGAATTCTTCATTTCGTACTCAGTCCGGCGCAGGGCAATTTTAAGGCAATCCCTGGGTTCGATCAGCTTGGCCAAAAAATCAACCAGTTCCCTCGGATGAATGGGAAAAAGGACCCGGGCATTCCGGTAAAATGAGTCGCTTTTCTGTTCACTCTGATACTCAAGCAATTCTTTTGCAATTTGGTGGTCAGTGACCGCAAACCGCTCCGATTCCTTAATCCAGGCAAATCGGTCGAGGTTTCTTAGGACTGTCAGATAAGTGCGCGGAAAATTTTGCTCAACTCCTTCCGGTCCCGAAAACAGGAACCGAAGCCCAGCCAGGCTTTCTCCGTGTGTTAGTGCAAGCTTACTACAGAGCCGATCATGATAGACAGCCGGTGAATTCCCTTGGTTTTGCTCAAGAAACCAATGCACGACACTTGTAACTGATTCAACCACCTTCGATGAACTGAGTACTACGGCCGACAGATACACTTCCATTTCTGCCGTGAGTTCCTCAAACAGGGCGAACAAGGCTTCTTCAGGATCGGCCAGTGTTTCATTCGGATCGAGGAAAGTGACCTTCTTGCAACCATCCAGTGCACCAGTGAAAGTTGTGAAAAAGGCCTGTAAGTCACCTGCCAGGATTTGTTTCTCGCATTCCCTTCGGGTATGATTAAAAACCTCCTGGATCTCCTCCTTAGCGAGCTCCATGTCAATCTCCCAATACTCCAGGTATGTACCGCGGGGAGTTCTCCACCGGCTGTAGTCAAGGTCTTCCAGATCAATCGATTTCAATAACTTTTGGAAGACCTTAGAATAGGACTGCACCCGTTCGGCAAAAGAACCGGAATTTTTTTTACGCCGTATCGTTGGAGCGGCAAAGTAAGCGATCAATTGGTCCTGCAGTGCTTCTGAACGTGTCAGCGCTTTCCTTAAGAACTCTATCTTTTGATCGGAACTTATTGAATCAAAGAGTTTTTCGTATTCTGCCATGGAATGAGGAACTTGGTTAAAAGCCATCGTGAAAATACTATTTCAGGGCCTAAGTCGAACAACCAAAATGCACGCCAAAGAGGAAACCACCGAAATCTATCTGAAAGGATTTGAGAATAAGATATTGGACGATGCCAGTGAGTTGCTTAATCTGAAGTAACGACATTATACCATGCCGAGAACCAAGACGATGTTTAATGGTGTATAAAGAGAAATTTTCTCTTTATACATGATGATAATTAGAAATTGTGTAATTTTGGTCTTGTTTAAAGAGAAAATTTCACTTTAATTCTTATCATTATGCTACTTAGCTTCAGCCTCGAAAACTGGATGTCATTCAAAGGAAAGACTTCCTTTTCCATGGTGGCAACAAAAGAACGTCAACACGGCGAAAGGATTCCGAAAGTTGACAAGTACCAGACCAGAATCTTGCCGGTTGCAGCAATATATGGTGGCAATGCATCCGGAAAAACAAATTTGTTCAAGGCTTTGAATTTTGCCAAATATCTGATTGTTAAAGGAACCCAACCTGACAGCCTTATCCAGGTTGAGCCTTTCCGGTTGGATGCTACCGGGACCGAATTGCCTACTCGCCTGGGCTTCGAAATTCTTGTTGATGATACCATTTATGCTTACAGTTTTACTGTCAGCAGAAAAACTGTTCTGGAGGAAAAACTGGTTCTAATTTCCAGTACAAGCGAGAAAGTACTCTTTGATCGTCGTGGAGATAAGCCTTACTTTGACAAATCTCTCCAGGATGATCGGTTTCTTGAATTTGCATTCAGAGGCACCAGAGACAACCAATTGTTCCTGACCAACTCAGTATCCCAGAAAGTTGAAAATTTTCGTCCGGTCTATAACTGGTTCAAGGAATCACTTGAGCTGATCGGTCCCGATTCAAGATTTGAACCCTTTGAGCAATTTCTTGACGAGGGAAATCCATTGTATTCAACCATGAACGAAGTTCTTCAACAGTTGGACACCGGAATTATTCATCTTGGCAGTGAGATTGTTCCATTCGAAAATGTCCCTTTAAATTCTGCTCTCAAAACAAGGATTCAAGAAGAGGTCAAGGAAGGAATGACGGTTCGCCTGATGTCTGAAACAATGAATGAGCGGTACATTATTAGGCGCACCAATGGTGAACTGGTTGCTAAAAGACTGGTTACATTCCATCCAAAATCCGACGGCACCGAAGTCCGGTTCGAAATAAGAGACGAAGCTGATGGTTCACAACGGGTTATTGACCTCCTGCCGGCATTTCTTGATATTTCAATAACCAATGCTAAGAAGGTCTTTGTCATTGATGAAGTCGACCGAAGCTTACATACATTACTGACCAGGCAGTTACTCGAGATTTACCTGGCAAGTTGTACCGCTGAAAGCCGTGCTCAATTACTGATAACAACCCATGATGTGCTCCTGATGGACCAGAATTTGCTTCGTCGGGATGAAATGTGGATAACAGAACGGGATTCATCCGGGATCTCGACCATGGTTTCTTTCAGCGAATTTAAGGATGTTCGTTATGATAAGGATATCCGGAAAAGCTACTTGCAAGGGCGTCTTGGTGGTATTCCCCGAATTTTGGTGAAAGGACCATTACCAAAGCTTACCCTCACAGAAACAGGCAGGAGGAAGGTCGGATGACAGCTGCCAGAAGGAAATTTCAACGGCCGTTGGGTGAACGCCGCTATCGCAAGCTGTTCGTCATCGCAACCGAGGGATATATAACCGAACCTCAGTATTTTGCATTATTCCTTAAATACCAGCCGATTGTACATATCAAATGTTTGAGGGATAAATCTAAGAATTCGCCACTCCAGGTTCTTAAGAGGTTAAGGACTCAACTTAAGAATGAAAATTTCATGAAGTCGGATGAGGCCTGGCTGGTGGTTGATAAGGATAAATGGACAGATAACCAGTTAGGTCAGCTATTTGCATGGTCAAATCAGTCTGACCAGTTCGGATTTGCTTTGAGTAATCCCAAATTTGAGTTTTGGCTATTGCTGCACTTTGAAGATGGTAACGGTATAGCCAGTTCTCAAGATTGCTCCGGCCGCTTGCAAGTTCATTTACCTGATTATGATAAGAATATCGACTCTCGAAAATTCACCCGCGAATTGATGGAAGTGGCAATTCATCGTGCAGAGGTTCGTGATAATCCTCCATGCGCTGATTGGCCAAAAGTTATCGGAACCACAGTTTATAAGTTGGTAGCTAAATTTCTATCGGTCAACTAAATGGCAGTGTGATATGTCAAGTATTTTGCGCAAGATACTTGACATATGTGTAATTTGTTTTACCTTTATCCTTGTTAAAGAAAAGTTTTAGTGGCCAATGAATATCGCAGAGAAAATAAAGAAAAAAATAAGTAGCATGAAGGATGGCATAACTTTCAAGTATCAACAACTTGGTATTACCCCGGATGAATACGGTGCTGCTGCAAAAGCTATTGAGCGCCTGATCCGTCAAGGTATAATTAGAAGGGCCACCACCGGCGTATTTTATAAACCCAAGCAATCCACCTTTGGCGAATTGCGACCTCGGGAAGAGGAACTGCTGAAACCTTACCTTTTTGAAGACAACAAGCGAATTGCTTACGTCACCGGATTAGGCCTTTCTAATCGACTGGGCTTAACTACGCAAGTCCCCAAAACGATTAAAGTAGCCAGCAAATCCAGGAGGGTAACCACGCGAATTGGCCAGGTGGCGGTGAAACCGGTGACCAGCTATGTGGAAGTTAGCAATGAAAACTACCGCCTGTTGGAGCTATTGGATGCACTCAAAGATTTTAAGACCATCCCGGATTTATACAAAGAATCTGCCATTACCATATTGCGCAATAAGATCAAAACACTTGAGATAGCTGATCTGGCTCGGTTGATCCGGTATTCTTACAAATACCCACCACGAACCAGGGCCTTTCTCGGGGCAATATTGGCAGAAACGAAAAAATCCGAAAACGACATGGCACTGCGTGAAAGTTTGAACCCACTGACAAGCTATAAGTTAGGTATTAACAGCAAAATGTTACCGTCAGCAACAAAATGGAATATTGAATAGATGAACCTGCACAATGGAGGAAACAAGTAAAAAATGCTGATTAAAATGTCACTCTTGCCAATAAATTTATTTTATTGGCATTTGTGACATATCTTCGCTATGGATTGTAATCCATAGATGAAAACAAAAGCAAACGATCTGGCAGCTGCATTAAAAAACAAACCAGCCGTAACAACTAAGGAACTGGCTGATTTATACCATAATGAGAACAACCGGGCTGGCTGTGCCAGTATCCGCAAGCGGATATCCCGGTTGAAAATGGCAGGCCAACTAGCCACTATTAGGAAGGGGGTGTATGCCGTCTCTAAAAAACCGGTCTACAGTCCAAGGAATGATGAATTTATTGAATCCCTTATCAATACTTTCAAAGCAATTTATCCTGAAATCACTGCTTGTTGCTGGTCATCCGGTTGGTTGAATTCCTTCATGATTCATCAACCAGCCCGGTATTTTTACCTCTTCGAGACAGAACCCGACATGGTCAAAACTACGTTTAACCTGTTTAAGGGCAGCAAGCTGAATGCCTGGCTCAACCCGGATGAAAATACCATGCTGCTTTACGTCCTTGGTTCATTGGATCCTATCATCGTTAAACCGTTAGTATCCAGAGCTCCCCTAATTAAAACTGGTACAACAACCCTGCCGACTCTTGAAAAGATACTGGTGGATGCGTGGGCAGATAAAAAAATATTTCATTTCATCCAGGGTGAGGAATTGGTGAACATATTTGATTTTGCATTCGCCCACTATACTTTAAGCTATTCCCGCCTTATTGGGTACGCCCGAAGAAGAGGGATCGATCAGGAAATCGATCAGTTTGTCAGGAAAACAGTTCAACCACAAAACAGAACCTTTTTAAATGATTAATCCGGAAACTTTTGATGGTGTAACTAAGTCATTAACTAAGTCTTAACTGAGTCAGGGACTATGATAGGGATTATCAGGGCAACACTTGATAACCAGCATTAATTTATTGATTGGTATATAAGAATCTTGCCAATGACTACTTTTAACCTGAAGTTTAATTGAGATATGGGTATGGTCCGACGGAATAGAATATTCAAAAATTATAATGTCATAGCTGATAATCAAAGAGTGTCATTAAATGGAAGAAAATCAAATTGTTGAGTGGAAAGAAAGCTGGCGTGATGAATATCTGAAATGGATTTGCGGATTTGCCAATGCACAGGGCGGAACACTCGTGATTGGAAAAAACGACAAGGGCAAACCGGTCGGCCTGGCAAATTCAAAAACGCTTTTAGAAGACATTCCAAACAAAATAAAAAGCATTCTGGGCATTGTGGCTACTGTAGACCTGAAAAAAGCCGATGGCCAGGATTTTATAGAAATCCATGTTGATGCCTATCCTTATCCGATCAGCTATAAAGGCCAATACCATTTTCGCAGTGGAAGCACCAAGCAAGAACTTTCGGGCAATGCATTAAACACTTTTTTGCTCAAAAAGTATGGTCTGCACTGGGATGCCGTTCCTCTGCCCTATCTTACTCTAGAAATGCTGGAACCAGCCGCGTTCAAACTTTTTGTCCAAAAGGCAGTAAAAAGCAAGCGGCTTGGGGAGGAAGTGTTGCAAGAAAGCCATGAATCAATTTTAACAAAATTGCAGCTTCTTGAAGGAACTCACCTTAAACGTGCAGCAGCTTTACTCTTTCATGACGACCCCGAGGAATTTGTAACAGGTGCGTACATAAAAATCGGATTTTTCAGGACTAATACGGACCTTGTTTACCAGGATGAAATCCATGGAAACCTATTTCAGCAAGTCGACAAAACTTTGGATCTGCTGCTTACTAAATACATGAAAGCCTTCATAAGCTACGAAGGCCTTCAGCGGATAGAACGTTATTTATTTCCAGCCCCAGCATTGCGCGAAGCCTTGTTAAATGCCGTTGTCCATAAGGATTACGCCAGCGCCAATCCAATTCAGATAAGCGTTTATGAAACCAAAATCATATTCTGGAATGCCGGAAAACTTCCGGAGGAATTGCCAATTGCAAAACTGAAATCGAAACATCCTTCTATTCCCTTTAACCCGCTTATTGCCGCCGCCTTTTTCAGAGCCGGCTACATTGAAACCTGGGGCAGAGGTATCGAGAAAATCATGGAAGAATGCACCATGGCAAATGCCCCAATTCCTGAATTCAACTCCGATTACGCCGGCCTGATGGTCATTTTTGATGCCGGAAAGGTTGAGAGTTTAAATGAAACACCTGGCCAAAGTTCGGAGACAAGTTCGGAGAGGGGTTCGGAGACAAGTTCGGAGACAAGTTCGGAGAGAATCATTGAACTGGTTAAGACGGACAAATTTATTACCATTTCCAATCTTGCCGAAATAATTGGCATTTCAACTCGAGCAATTGAAAAACAGATTAAAAGACTGCAAGCTGACAAGAGACTTAAACGTATTGGCCCAGATTTCGGCGGTCATTGGGAAGTGATAGAAACGCCAACAAAAAACTAACCAGAACATGTAAACCGGGTTGCAAAATGATAATCAGGGCAACACAACAGCAATATCGGCTATCCGGAATTCCTCCGGTTAAAAACACCAATGAACCCGCATTACCTTTTCCGGGTGATTGGTATGCCAGCCTGGTGACCCGATTCGATGAGAGTTATACTGCCATACACTTTCTTCACAACCCGACAAGAATTTCGGTATTGGTTCCGGGAGCTTCCCTTGATTCTGCGATAACTGTTATGAGGAACCGGGCCGCCGCGCTGCTGATGAGAAAAGGTTACGGGCGGTTGCTGTTTCAATATAGCCTGTTAAGTCCCCATGAGTTTTTACAACGAACAGCCGGAGCGTAATTGCTTCCATGAATCAGATGAGGTATGAAATTGAATTCCAACTTGCCTTGCCAGAAACTATTGAAGATATTGATTTAGCCCGGATCGAGGACTTACAATTTGAGAACACGTTCAGAACAGGGAGCAAAACCAGAGATATCACAACCCCGGGCAGAATTCTGCGCGAACTCATGTCGAAACAATCATGAAAAAAGAGAGAACTCTCAGGCTGAATAAGAACTTCATCCCTTGCATTGCCTATGAAAATGAAGAAATTTACCCGAACGGCATTTTTCATTTCAATATTTCGAGAATCTTAGAACATATAATCTCCGGTCAGCTTATTGTGGAGCAGGAAGATATCTGCGTTCCGGATTGGTACAAATCGCATTTCACTAGCCACGATTTTAATGAGGATCATCTGAAGACAGTTAATCTTGAAAAGCCTGTAATCCAGGCGGAGATAAGCCCGGGAAGATATAATATCATCGACGGCAACCATCGATTGGAGAGAGCCTACCGAGATAATGTCAAGTCTATAAAATCTTACAAACTGAAAGGTGAGCAGCTGGTCGATTACTTCATTGATGTAAAAGGTTATCAAGCATTTGTGGGATACTGGAACGACAAGCTGTCGGATTTATAATAATTTAA
>QYQM01000160.1 GCA_007280905.1 Porphyromonadaceae bacterium
CCCTGCTTCCATTCCCTTTTAATGCTTATATAAGAACCTACGCTGCAGCTGATTGAATCACCATTGACCAGCAGTGATGTATTTTTGCTCCAGGCCGGTATCCTGAGCCTGACCGTGAACCGCGCGGGTTTGGCCGGATCGATGCTGATCAGCACCTCTCCGTTTACCGGATAATCGGTTGTCTGGGCCATTTTAAGGTCCGTACCGTTTGCCAGTTTCTGTGACCAGGTTCCCTGATTATACAGATTGAAAACCGGTCCGCCGGCTCCGCGCATGACTGACCAACCCGGAGTTATCAGCAGACCCCGCGGGCCATTGGCTACGCAGCAGCTTGACTGGCAAACGGGAACCTGCATTGGGCTGGGCATCCGTTCTCCTGTCAGCTGAGAATAATAGGCCCACCAATTTCCGTTGTCACACATGGCACCCAACAAAGCATTGTACAGCGATATTTCCAGCTGATCAGCCCACAGCGGATTACCTGTTAACCGCAAAAGCTGGTAGCATAATTTCATCCAGGTTACTGTGACACAGGTCTCCATCGGTTGTTCCATTATTTGGGTCTGGCGGTTGGCACCGTCGCACCATAATTCAGCGCTCGATCCGGAACCCACGATCATAATCTCCTTTTTCAGGACGCTTTCGCCAAATTTAACCACTGCATCAAGCAGTTGTTTTTCTCCGGTGACGCGGTACAACTCACACAATCCCTCATAACACGACATCATTTCATAAGCCTTGGGAGCCGCCATAAGCACCGGATCTACGCCGGAAAGTGCATCCTCGATATACCTGAGTCCGTCGGGATTATAACTATCCGGCTCGCTCCAGAGACGCACCAGGTACTGTGCAAAATCAAGGTACTTTTTGTCGCCCGACCGTTCGTAAACCAGCACAACAGGTTCGAGAACCGAGCACGATGATAAGGAACCGAGAATACGAAGACCTGTTTCGGTGAGTTTCTTTTTACCGGGTCCTGCTATGTCAATCAGGGCATCTGCGGCATGGCAGGCAGCTTTTAATGATGTTTTATGTCCTGTTTGATCATAATGGGCTATAAGTCCGAGAAGTGCATATTTTCTGCCCCAAATATCCCAGAATCCGAATTCCTGCGCTCTTGAATAGCTGCTCAAACGTCCGTCAGCATCCTGTGCCTTTAGCAATTCCGATACCGCTTTATCCAGTATTCCTTTGTGAGCGGCAGTGGGTTGGTATGCATAGGCAAGGGCAGCCGAGGTGAACCATTTTCCCCAGAATTCGCCGGTAAAACCACCTCCGTCATCCAGTTTATCTTTGAAAGGGATAGAATACAGGTCGAAGTTTCTGGCCATTACCCCGTTCACGATACAATTTTCCAATTTCTGCCCGAGGATCCCTTCGATTTTGGCTAACGAGGGCACACCGGGTGACAATACATCCCGCTGCGCGTTTGCAGGAACTGGGATGAACAAAGCACATGACAGAAAAATTCCGGCCGACAATCTATTCCACTTTTGCATACTGATCATTTATTCAATAAAAACATTCTTTACAAATCCATTTTTTCTGATTGAGTGCTGGTCAGTTATCTTAATGCCATTGATAAAGTAGTCTTTGATAAAGATATTGTTCACCATGTGGGCGCTGTCATAGCCGACAAGATTAATAAATGTGGGATTAGCACTATTGTATCGGATATTAGTAAAGTGGATATTGATGATATTGCCTCTGATGGTATCCGTTGTCCACCAATCAAATCCCTTAATAATCAATTCAATCGTCTTACCCAGCTCCTTTTTGTCCATTGGATCTGTACCCAGTGTGATGCTGTCTAATATCGGATCTTCAATAAAAATATTTTCAAAATGGACATCTTTAACATATCCCCTGTCTCCATTTTGTATATCTATTGCAATCCAGGTAAAATGGGGAATATAGCAATTGGAGAACGTAATATTTTTCATCGTGTCCACCACGGTTTCCAGTCCTAACTCAATAGGCCTTCCCCAATCATTCCAGAGAACACAATTATCAATCTTAATATTCTCAATAATATTATGTTGTTCATCATAGGCACCCTTGAGTCCCTTTATAGCGATATTATCGTCGAATGCCCGGATGAAAGTGTTTTTGATTGTAACGTTTTTGCTGTTTACAATATCGATCCCGTCGGAATTATAACGCCATAAGCCGATCAGTTTTAAATTATCAATGGTAATGCTATCGCTGTTGCCAGGAAGTACTGCCCATATATGAGGATCCCGGAGTATGATCCCGCTAACGTGAGCGTTTACAACATGTTTCAGGGAAATCATGTTGGGAGCTTCGTGCCTTGCAATTTTGCTTGCATCGAGTATCCCTCTGCCTGCAATTTTAATATTTCGGGCGTTTTCACTTACAATAACACCATAAACTATGGCGCCGCCATCAATGAAAACCGTTTCATCGCTGTTCAATTTGATCACACCGGCTTCATGTATTCCAGGTCCAAAATAGTGAACTTTGGGATTTTGCCTGTCGATAGTTAAAATACTGATAGGATTAGCGAAGATGTGCAAAGCCCGGTGATATCCGTTAACTTCAACAACGAATTGGCAAGGTTTTGATATTTTTATTTTGATTGATTTACCGGTAATGGTCGGGATAATTCCGTATTCCTTCGGACGGATATCAAGTGAATTAATTTCCTCCTTTGAAATGATCTCAATTTCAACTTTTCCATCGAAATCAAAATAAGCAAATGAAGCAATTTCGGTTTGGTCCAATGGCCTTTGGTATCCGGGCCAAATTTGATTGATCGGATATTTTGATACCCTTGCCTCGTAGACAAATACCGGTTTATTATTAACAAACATTTCAAAATCATCGGACTTCTTTTCCGGTCCGGGTGCAGAATAAAGAATTGTTTTTGATTTATGGCAGCCTGCAATTGTTAGTAAGCTGACAATTAATAAAAAGTAGTATTTCATAATGATTCAATGTTTGTTTTTGAAAATAGCACTTAAACCTATTTAACGATTAGCATCTTCCTGGTAAAATTCCTGCCGTCGACTGAAAGCGTATACAAATAATATCCGCTCGCAAGACTTTTGCCTTTGTCATTAATGCCATTCCATACCACCTTAAAGGTCCCCTTCGATTGTACTTCCTTAACTAAGCCAGCCACTTGTCTTCCAAAGATGTCATATACTATTAGGCTTACATTTGATTCTTCAGGAATAGCATAAGTAACCGTTGTTGAAGCATTGAAAGGATTAGGAAAATTTTGTAATAGCCCTAATTCATCAGGCAAACCGGATGATTCAATTTCTACAGAGGTAATATTGGTTGCTATATTCATTTCGGCTATCTGGCAATAATAATTACCATATGAATCAGCGCTCAGTTTTGTTGCATATAGCCTTATATATTGTGTAGCCACACTGCTGTTTAAAACAAATTCCTGGTCCAGTGTATCACATTTGTAATTTGCATAGGTCTGTCCGCTTATATCCGTCCAGTTGATGCCATTTGGGCTGTTCTGGAATTTAAAATCAACCGGAAAACACATAGCTGAGCCCGATACAACCCGGGGTGTAAGAACTACCTGGGTTACATTCTTTACTATACCTAAATTCAGGTATATCCATTCTATATGGGCTGCAGAACCCACATAGCCAACTGACGACCAAAAGGTACCCGGATCCTTATCAATTGCTTTTGCAGCTTCCATTACTTTCAATGCCTCCGACGAAGCAACAACATTCAAAACCGGCTCTGCCTCGAGTGTAAAATATTGCCTGTATACTGAAAAATCCATGAATGTTGGCGTACCATAACCGTACCAGAGCTGGTAGGTACTGTCACTGGTCCACAGCACGAAAGGGGTGCAGGTTGTCATGGTATCATACTGCTGGATGGGATTATGGCCACTCTCCTGCCAGTTAACACCATCATCGGAATACATTTTACAGGTGTTAAAATTTCCCTTGTTATCTGATGTAACAGATGAACCGTTATAAAACATCCACCATTTTCCGTCGCCTGACCTCGAAACATCCGGATTCGCCCTGAGTCCGCCCGCGGAAGTCACAGATATAGTGGTAGTTTTATCGAAACTCAACCCATTGTTACTTAAAGTTGTCCGGAATATTCTTCCATCGGGATGATTATTATGAAAATACAGATACACGGTTCTGCCTGTAGAATCAGCAGAATAAGCTGTCGGAGACCATGCCCCGTCGGTATCTATACCATTATCGGCCCCTATCAGCAAACCATTGTGAGCCCAGGTTATTCCATCAAGACTGGTTGATGAAGCAATGTAATTTGTTGGGTCTCCATAACCACTTGGGTAATAGGTATAATACATCAAGTAATAAAATCTGGAATTTAAGGAATCCCACAATCGCAAAACCGTAGGGTCATTAACCTGAACCTTTTCAATAGTAAATGCCAACTGTGGAATGCTCCAGGTCGAACCGCTGTCAGCAGAAGATGCATAGTAAATCCTGTCCCAAGGCAAATCGGAGGCTGTCATCCAACCGGCAAACCACTGTTTCCAGATGGTTCCTTCTTTTACGATCGTTGTCGAATAGATATCATACCCATTAAAAACTTTAGTTCCGGGAGATGTGGGTTGATCTGCTTTGACCATAGACAATGACAACACCATGCAAATGATCTGAGCAAAAACAAATTTTTTCATTGTGCTTTGATTTCCTGCCTCATGTACCTTACCTGATCATAAAACCAGTTGTAATCACCTTCTTTAAAAAACGGATATATGATTCCGGTTTTTCTCCAACCCACCTGTGTACCATAGAAGAGGTATAACCACCATTTCCCTTCCCTTTTACAAACCAAAGACTGTGGAACATGGTTGGCACCCAATCTCGAATCGGGTTTGATATAATACATCTTTTCCCATACCATGCCATCATTCGATTTTGCCATGCGCAATTGACGGGATTGCCATCCTTTGTCCATTTCTTTACCGGCCGGAGCATCGACATCGTTGTAACCGGGAGCATCAGAAAAGGCGAAATAGCAGGAACCGATTTTAACGACCTCAGGATTTGGCCAATCCATTATCAATGGCTTATCAAGCGAGTGTTTAAATTCAAACTTGCCGGTTGCAAAGTCACCTTTATTTTCAGCCATTCCGGTATTACAACCTGTTACGTGAGCATTATAATAATCAAAATAAAGCTTCCATTTACTTGCAGTATCATCCCACAGGAGACAGGGGCGATGAAAGTCGCCAATACGGTCAGGGCAAGGATCAGGAGGATATTTATTGTCGACAGCCGCTATCAGCAGGGGCTTTTCAGTTTTATTCCAATGGATGCCATCAGTGGAAGTGGCACCCATTATGCATTGGATCATTCTTGAAGGATAACCTTCAATGGCCTTGTTGGAGAAATCCGGAGGCTGGATCGGGTCAGGACTATTCGGGTCGGTAAAAGCCTGTGAAGTGGCACTGTATGCCATATAATAAACACCGTCCCTGAAAACGACCGAAGGATCTCCCGCGTGAAAAGTTTCAAAGTAGCGATTCACTTCGTCGGTTGATGAATACAAAACAGACGCCCATTTCTTATTGTTTTTATTTGCATCCCAGGTGCTATCTTTACAATAAACCTCCCAGTGATCAAGATCTTTACCTCGTGCAAAATAAATAGCGTCCATACCTGCGAAATCCGTGTTTCCGATGTCAGATACCCATCCAAAAAACCACATACGGAAAGGATATTCACTATCAGGAACCTCTACCACACAAGGATTGTAAGCATGCATAAAACCCTCAAACGCCGGACGATCGTTACGTTCCCATCCTACCAACGGAAGAGAGGGACAGCTGTTCATAGTTAGTTTTTCGACCTGATTTTCCCCGGTCTTTTTCTTACCAGCCTGACATTGAGTTAAAACCAGGGTGGCCACAAGGAGAAAAACAATTTTCCCCATCAAGAATGAAAATGTTTTCATGATATCACTTTTGATTAGTTTTTTATGATCTTAATTGTTTGTTTGGCACCATCCTCCCCTGTCACAACCAATAAATAGATACCAGAACGTAAGCCGGAACCGATTCTGGACGATAAACTATTCTGCTTTTGCTGTGTTTGATCGGCAACATTCCCAAGTAAATCATACACAATGATGTTGGCAGTGGGTTTTAGGGTTTGAACCAGAAAATCAAGTGATGATGGATTGGGTGTTACCAAGATGGCTCTTTCAATTTCGGATGCAATGCCTGTCCCCAGATAGCTGATGTCAATCCTATGCAAAGTAATAATGCTTTTAAAGTCGAAATGCAGCACTTGAATTCCAGCTGTAAGGCTTATATCGGTATTTACATCGTACCAGGGCTCGGTAATTCCGGTATTGCCAACATCAACAGAACCGACCTCCAGGTTATTGGCTTTTATAATTATTTTTTTCGATCCGGTAGCTGCAGGTACCCGGAACGTAAAGTGATAAACACCTGATGTAGTAACATTTACAGGATAATCCGTCCATCCGTAGGCAACTCTGATACTGAAACCTCCATCGCTGTCTGTGGAGTTAATAATCGACACACTTTTCCCGCTGCGGTATTCCTCAGTTTTAATCGTCCCCGGAATTGAGAATGGTGTTTTAACAACAAAGCTCAGGATGTTTGATTCAGCAACTGCGCCATCATTATCAGTCACCCTGGTATATATTGAATGATCACCAACCTCCAAATCCTTTATCACAAATTCTGCTGCAGTTTTCTCTTCTATAAACTGTTCATTATCAAATAATTCAATTTTCGCTATACTCCCATCGGCGTCTGATGCTTTTACGATGATCACGGAATCGACCGGGCTGAAGTATTTTTGAACGGCTTTAAATACCAAAGTAACTGTGGGTGATTGATTATATTTAAACAACATGGCAGAGGGAATGGGATTCCTGACCAGGGTGGAACTTTCTATAAGAATATCAAGAAGTCTGGAATTTGTTTCTTTTGTTATGTATTCGACCGCAATGGCATGTTTTCCCGTCATCAGCTTAATAGTTCCGCTTTGCGCTCCCTGAGCGTTTTCCGAGGTAACAATCAATTTATCAGCAATGTATAGTTTGGCTGCAAGATCGCTGTTAATGGTAAATGTATAGGCATCTTTGGCTGGAACATCAATAAACCCGGTAAATTTTAAACCAAAATCTGTAGCTGTTGTACCTGGGATACCAAATGTTTCCAAATAATTAATTTTAGTTATCTTCTGTTCAAAGAAAGGAGGTATGGTATCAAAAACACCATCATACTGATCGCATTTCAGACCATGATTAATACCTTCAGGATATTCAGAAAACAGGTAGCCATCATCTGACCAATCGACCTTAAATACATAATTAAATCTGGCACCCGGAGCGGCATCGCCGTTAACATAGAAGTCCATGATGTTCCCGTCTTCCTGCATGTTATCGCTCCATTTAAACTCAAAATTGGTGCCCTGTTCATTTATGAAGCCGAGAACTGATTTTTGTATTTTCAGCACAAGTGTCTTTCCATCAACTACATATCCGGCCTGACCAGCCTTTTCCCAGTTCCAGGAATTTTGGCTCTTTTCAACCAGGGCTGAATCTTCCGGATTAAGCCGGTTGACCACAAAATCGTACCCCTCCCAACCTGTCGATTTGTTACGATCGATATCTATGAACAGCCGCATCCATTTTGGATCGGATTTATCAGTAAGATCATCTGCTGTTTCGACATAGAAGTAAATAAAGGTGCTATCTCTGGCTACTTTGGCAGAAACAATATCATTTCTCCCGGTTGTATTGGTGTATATGAGTTCAGTCCCCTGGCCGGCGTGGTTGCGGTGCATGACATTGCCTTTGTAGGAAAGATATTCAGGCTTGACATCTGCCCAGCTGTCCCTGATATCCAAATCAATGGTTTTGGCTCCTGAAACGGTATCCCGGCTGATCATTCCTTTAAACTTGCGCACATTGCTGATGAGTTGCATGTAATATACATCGCCCATATTTCCCCAGGATTTGACGGGTTCTAAATCCCTGCTTTTTTCAGCACTGTACTCATCCACAAAGGCAAATGGCTTGACATCCCAGTCAAAATGGCGACCGGCAATCCATTCGTTCCAGCCGGTTATGAATATCAAATCCGGATCGAGTTCATAGGCCCTGCTCCATTGTTCCTGAAAATTAAGTCCTTTCAGATAAGCCTCCGGACGGGTATTCTGACCTGCGGTCTTTGTATAACTGCGGCCGTAAGTAAGAGCGGTGTTAAAACCAGATGCATGCCCCCCGCTGGCATCAGATGCGTTCTGAGCTACACCAACTGTTGCTTCCTCAAAGCCTCCGCCCGCTTTAGGAGCATATCCATTTTGCGGATAATTCTCAAGCCATCCCCACTGATCAATTCGGGCAGGTCCGTTGACATAATCGGGTTGTCCCGGACGGAAGGTAAAGAATTCCTTCATACTATTAACTGCTTGCTGATCAATGGGACCTACCACTGCCACTGGGGTATGGCTTGTACCTGAGGTAAGTGCGGTGAAATTGAATTCCGGATTATAAGAGATCTCGCTTTCGTAGTTTCCAGCGACCTGGATGCCGTTAAAATAGCTTATAACAGGATCATTGCTGTCGATCCATTTCCAAACACCGACCTGTTCTGTACCGTTGCTTAACACCCAAATATATTCTCCGGATTCCTGCTGGTCAAATGTCAGCTTGAGTTTTTCATTGTCATAGAAGTTTATGAAGGTCTTTTCGGCTATTGGAGTGCCTGCAACACTTTGCGAATAATTGGTGTTCCATTTATATAACGTGAAAGTTATATTACCTACATTGTTGCTCCAACTAGGGCAGGTTGCATTAATTGCATAGAAGGGAGCTGTAGCTGTAAATTTCATCCCTGCATCGCTCCCAGCCTGGGGCACCAGGCTTTCAGGATAAGCCATGACCAATGGTTTACCGTTCCACATAAACCATAAATCCTTATACAATTGCGGTTTGTAAAGATCATTGTACAACTCATCGAGAGATACCAGTGTATTTGTACTAGCACTGAATGGAAGAAGAAAGGCAATCTGAGGGGTTTTAACGCCATCCTTTCTTGCCTGGTCCCATACCTTCAAAAGTACGGTATAAGATGATTTCCAGGTAAGGCTTCCATTTGTACAATCAAAAAACACCACGTCTACACCGGCATCTGCGAGCATCTCAGCGTGCTTGCGCAAAATCCATTCATCGGTTGTTCGATAATAGCCAAACAAAGGCTCATCCCACCAGAAGGCGCCCGGTGTTATCCCCTGCCATGCCGGATGGTTAGCATCTGTTGCAGCTTCGGGATACTGCTTCAAAATCTGCGTAATATTCATTATCGGAGAAAAGTTGGCATTACCATCGGTATGCCAGGTCCAATAAAACATGGCGATATATTTATCCCTTTTGGGGTTCCCGGTTTCCGTTTTATCAGTCAGTTTGCGGCCCAGGCCATCCGTGGCTGTCCATTGATCACTATTAATATTCCAGTATTGAGAATGTCCGACTACCGGGCACAACAGAATCATCACGATAATCAAAAGTCGAATTTTAAAATGCAATCTCATAATCATGTGGAATGAAGGTGTAAATTACAAAAGCGTTATTCTATAGCTTTACTGTTATGTTTACATTTACCGGCAAAGGTTTTTCTGCTATTTCATCAAACTCCGTTTTCGAAAGAGGGTAATGGGTATGAACATCATTTGCAGTAATTGTGATCGTATGGAGGCCTTTTGACAGTCCCTGAACAGGTATTTCGCAAGTCATTCCGGATATTCCCTTAAAAAATACCTTATCTTCAATCGCCACGGTAAAACTCTTGGGGATATCACCTGCAACGGACCAGTTCAGTTTTATTGATTTATCTGATACTCCAGTGATTGAAGCAGCCAGGAGTGTGCTGTTATTATCTTTATTATGAAAAATATCCATTAATGCACGCGTCATGTTCAGATAATAGAAACCCCAGCCGCCTGTGTTGTCACGAGATCCGGCAGCTGTCAGGGATACAGGTTCAAAGTCATCACTGAATTCGATACTGTACTCATCCAGATAAATATCATGATTTTTACCAAGTCCGTGCCCTTCAGCTTGTCCGGCGAATTCATTGAACTGGTGCAAAAAGATTACGCGGGGTTTTGATTTAAGCGCATACTTGAAAGATTCAAGGTAAGTAGTACCACCACGTCGTCCAAATGAATTTGCAGAAGTCCAACCCAAATGATCAAAGAATGCCGGTGTTACAGTAATTGCTTCAGGTTTCCCGTTATAGTAAGTCACTAAAGGTTCCAATTGTCCATCCATCCACGACCAAAAACCCAATTCATGATGCCGGGTAATCTGATTTTGGGATGACATAAATCGAATAGTAAAATGGGAATCATCAATTGGTCCCTGAGCCTTGCGAAATGCATCGAGTTCTTGTTCTTTCAAAGCCAGTGTTTGTTCGAAAAATGGTACCCGGAATGCAGATTTTGCAGTGCCCATTTTACTTCCAAGTACGCCTGTATCCAAAATAATCATTAAAGGTTTTCCGTCAAAGACTTGAAAGAGACCTTTAAACCGCGGATTCAAAACATAGTTCTGATATATCCAATCCAATTGTTCGTTCAATGCAATCATAGTTGCAGGGGGGCCGTTGCTGATTCCTGGCATGAGTGCAACTTTGGGTACGTGAATTCCTTCTCCGCGCATTTTTGCTAAAACTTCAAAAAAGACAGTAGTAGCATGAACAATAGCTCGGGCGCCATCCTCAATTTCGTTCCAGTGCTTTTTTCCCCAAATATGGTTAGACCAGTCGGGCATGATAAAATTTACACCCAGATCCATAAACCATAGTACATGTTGCCGGACCACATCTTCATTATAGGAATCATAAAAGCCAACGATCGGTACCGCTTCAGCCGAGGTCCATGAAGCCGAGCCAGGTACGAACCAGGATTCCCATTGCACACAAAATAGATTTCCCTTATCAGATGGTGCGGGCATAGTTCGTCTTTTCACGACAACATTGAGTTCATTTGAACGAAGGCCAGCATCTGGCATAAAATTACCGGCGAGGAGAAGATCCCGATTGGAGGAGCCCATCCAGTTGTTTGGCTCAGCCTTCACTGCAATAACCCGAATTTCTGTTTTACCCGGATTCGGCAAAGGGAGCAGGAAGGTTACATTACCGCTGGAATCAGGGCGTTCATGAGATCCCCATCTGCGTTGGTTCACATAAGGAAGCAACAACCAGTCTTTGGCCAGATTACCGGCCTTTACGTTCAAATGAGCGGTAAGAATAATTGAACGTCCCATGATTATGGAATCCTTGTCAACTTTAATTGTTAAGGAGTCGTTTTGCGATGTCGTATTTTTACACGCGAGGCAAAAAATAAATAAACCACACATTAAAAGTTTCAAAAACAAGGATAGGGTTTTCATAATTACTTTATTAATTACTTCCATTTTATCGACTTCGATTTTATGGTTCTTTGATAAATCTAAAAAAAGAAAAGGAGAGTCTTGAAAACCAGAACTCTCCTTTTCATGGAACAAAATCCTACTTATTGATATCTAGACTTACCTTACAATAAGTACTTTTTGAGGAGTAGAAACATTTTTGCCTTCAGTTATGGTTACAAAATACATACCACTTGGAAGATCAGAGATGTTTACTTTAGATACGTGCTTAACATTTAATACAACACGACCGTCGATTGTTACGATCATAACATCTGCGTTTTCAGCTCCTTTAATATTAAGAACTGTTTTAGCCGGATTGGGGAACACACTTAAAGATTCAAGCATTTCATTAGGAACACTTGCCGGATTATATCCAATATCAATCTGATCCGTATTACCTGCTTTAATATGTGCCCAAATTTCAGACTGATGTTCTGTCCAGGCAGCTTTGGCTGCCGGATACCAATTCAGGTCTCCCAATGGGACATTTTTCTCAAGTGAACCGGTCAGGGTCCGAGCATTGTGGTAAGTTCCATCGAATACAGGCCATACGCTATTATTGGATAAATCACCGCTGGGAATCCACCACCACTGATCCCATGCAGTTGCAGGAGGATAATTTCCTGCTGGTTGGCCAAGAGCGTGAATATAGCTTGCAGGTCTTGTCCATTTTATAAAATTGGTTTCGTTCACATAAATTCTTGTATCCGTCCACTGAGGATCAACATCTGTAATGGTGTTGCCATACTTGAACTTTGGAAAATCAGTGCTCCCAAACATTTGAGCTTCCCTGCTGTTTACTGTATCACGTGGCCAAACAAGAGGAAATAAATAAACGCCTGGCAGTCCATTTGCTTTGGAAAATATATTCAGCTCAGTAATCAGGTCATAAAATCCCTGGTGTCTGTAATGCGCATTATACTGAACGTAATTCGGACGTGTGCTTGGCATAACTTCTCCAGGTAAAGTGTCAGCATAAATCAGGTTAGGCTTAGGCTTGGCTGCATCACCACCGGGCATAGGCTGCCAGTTATTTGCGTAAGGCTGAGTCTGTAAATCGAACATCAGGTTATTCATCCAGTATTGTTCCATTTTCTTAGTAGTCCAGTCAATTTGACTTTTAGTAAAAACAAAGGTATTGTGGTTGAAAGACACAACATTATTTACCATGTTACCGAAACTTCCCTGAAAAAGGTTCATCCCAATGCAAACAAAAGTGTTATTATGAACATCCAGGGTATCAAGTCCGATTCCTGTTGTATTATCGAACGCAAAGAAATGTCCATCGTTTGGACTCAACTGGTGACCATGGTCAATGACCTGGTTATTCGTAAAATAGGTTTTGATGTTGCCACCCTGTCCGTTAATACCGAGTGCAACGCATGAAGGATGAAGTATGCATCGATCGATGATTATACGGGCATTAGTTTTACTTTCTACCAGGAATTGCTGCGCAACCTGGGCTGTAAGATCTGCATTTACAAAGAAGATGTTTTTAAGTGTAATATCACCCTTGGCATCAAACATTTTATCAAAAGCAACACCATTAACATCAGAACCTGTTTGGAGTGTTGCGGGTTTTCCACCGGCAACAGCAGGTTCACTACCAATAATTTGTAAATGGTAATCAATGTTTTCGATTGGTGCATCCAATCCATACCATTCACCAGCCGTAAGCTGATAGATTTTAGTGCCGCCATTTGCAGCTATTGCGGCATTCAATGTACCCACACCGGGTTCAACCACCAGTATACTCTGTGCGAATGTGGTCCCGATAAATAAGAATGCCAACAATGTAAGGATGTAAACTTTTCTCATTTTTTAAATCTCCTTGATTATTAATTCGTGTTTAAAATTGAATTGGTAAAATAAAATTACAATAATTAAGTTTTTTTTAATTAATTTCTTTCTCCTTTCTTTTTTTTGTAATTATTAATTATTTATCTTATTTATTTAGTTATCAAAATCTATATCGCAATCCCAGGTCAACTGTCATGCCATAGTTCTCCTGGTAGGTCGGGCGTATATCGCCGGTAAGTCTTTGTGATTCTGTAAAATCGCTAATGTTTGCAATATTTGCCACCACCTCAAATCCTTTTACTTTTCTAATGGAAAATTTTTGAGTCAATTGGAGGTCCCATCTGTAAAAGTAATCCTTTTGTGAGTCTAATCTCGGAGCGCCCCGGTAATTTTTGCCCGTATAAATCAAACCATTATACTGGAATGAAAGCCAGACGTTGAATCCCTTTAGGTTAAATCCCAACGAAACGTTCGCAATGTTCTTGGGTTGATAAAGCATCGGGCCGACGGTAGTTGAATCGATTCTTGTGGCTACAGGACGTCCGCCCCCTGGAGGAATAACGTTTTGTATGCGGGTATATGGGTAGGTTGCTTGTGATTTTGTAAAAGTATAGTTGGCATTTAAGGTGAAAAAGTTCAAGGGTTTGGGCAAATAATAAAAGGATGTTTGCCATTCAAATTCGAGTCCCTGAACATAAGAGGTATAGGGGTGATTTTCCCAGACGGTAACATTAACCAGTGCGTTGTCGGGGAACGGAGAAATGAGCGGGTCACCTTTGATACGCTGATAAGTTCTGCTCCAGATTTTATCCTGCACCTCTTTATAAAATGCAGTCACCGACAAGAGTCCAATTTTATTACCGTGAAAGGTAAACTGGCCATCCAAATTGGTCCAGAGTTCAGGTTTTAATGCAGGATTTGAAGCAATGTATGTAAATGGGGCCCATCCTGTATTTATGTATGCGTTTGGGGATATGGCATTAAAATTCGGTCTGCTAAGAGTTTGGGTGTATGCAAAGTGCATATAAAACGACTTCATTGGTTTTACCCTGAGATGTATCATTGGCAGTATATATTTATCTGACCGCGTGGCTGATGTATCATCACCAGGGACAGGTTCAAAAATCGTCGGAGGATAGGTAGGAGGCATTGCTTGGAAACCCTTCATGGTTGCATGAGTATTTTCAAGTCGGACACCCGGAAGGAACATAACATATTTACCAAAATTTATTTCCGGCATAATATATCCCGCGGTGTAAGTTTCATTGATGTTCTGGTCATTTAACATGCATCCGGGTACATATTGAGTAAAGGTAATATTTCTATAATCAAAGATAATGGGCAGAGCTAATTCAGGCCCCAGATCATAAAAATACTTTGTAATATCACGCCACATATCGGAGAGCTGATTCAACCGGCCCATGTTAAAGCTATATCCAAAATTGTAGTCTCCCTTCAGAAAGTCATGTACCTGTTTATCGGCTAAACCAATGGCAGAAATATTATTCTGATTGTTTTTTACGATCCAATCCAACGAGTCTGCCAAAAATTGTGTTGATATCACATTAACCGATGAATTGAAAGTACCACTACCTACCAGATCATCCCTGAACCTGTTCTTCACACGGTACATGCCTCCGAATTTGACATACCCTGTTACCAGTTCTCCTACCTTAAAAGGTACTGATACATTCAGGTAAGTAGTTAAGTTTTTATCTTCTATTTTACTGTCAGTCTTACCAGATCCATTCAGCCAGAGATCCAGGAAGTTGCTTGGATCATCAGTAAACAAGGGAACGACTTCCGTCGGGGTCAGCTTCCGGTGTGCGATGTCAGTAATGGCAGAACTGGATGCATTGTTAAACGTAAAACCCCAGGTTCTTTGATCCATGTTATTGTTATTCCCAATCGAAGAAGCAATGCCATAGTCTGCTTTAATATTTAAGAATTTGAATTTCGATTCTCCGCTTAATGCAGATTGAAAAATGTCGCCTTTTGCATTCGGACTTGAAGAGAAATTATATCCTACGGATCCAGCTCCAGCCATACCGTAGCTTTTCGACTGACTCTGGTAGTCGTTCCTGGAGTTGTTGTACATGCCATAAAACATCAGCGTGGTACCGGGAGTCAACTTGTAATCTATTGATAACAATGCCGAACGCCTGTAAATGATGGAAGAAATATTGTTTAAACTGACACTCCCGAGCAATATATCCCCGTCAGGTTTATTGGAGTCGATCCCATAACCGGCACTCATGGTTTGTATGCTTCGGTTTACCCTTTCGGCATTAGCCGTAACCAATACCCCAAGCTTGTTGTTAAAAAAACGATTACTGATTTCTCCCAGCAGCTTATAATTACCTAGATAATTGTTCAATCGGTTATACCCGCCCTGGCTCATTACATTGACGTGAAAATTACTTGGCGCTTCCCTCAGTTTCAGATTTACAGTACCTGCTACAGAATTGGCATCCATATCGGCTGTCAGGGATTTATACACTTCCACTCCCTGCAAGGCATACTGCGAAATCCCACTTACGCTGGTGCCTCTGTCGGAGCCATTAGTTGATGGAAGCAGTATCCCGTTTAAGGAAACCGAAGCGTATTTGGGTTCAAGCCCGCGGATCACCAAACCGACACCTTCGCCGCCGGATCTTAAAACAGATATACCGGGCAAGCGGCCGATAGCTTCCGTTGCATTGGCATCAGGGTTCTCCTGCAAACGGTCGGGTGCTACAACGTTTTTAATCGTATTGGAATTGATTTGCTGCTGAAGGGCTTGTTTCTGTCCTTTTGTCTGGGCTGTAATCACTACCTCACGTAAAGCCTGTATATCTGTTTTTAGAGCAACATCGATTGACCTTTGATCTTTCACAGTTACCTTTTCACTTATGCTGCCAATGAAAGAAAAAATCAGCACGGTCTCACCTCCTTCTACCATAATCGAGTACGTGCCGTCGGATCCTGTACTGGTGCCAATAAGAGTACCTTCAATAATGATATTCACACCAGGAAATGCCTCGCCGGTAATGGCATCAGTCACCTTCCCGGTAACCCTATGCTGGGGCTTATTTTGGGCAAAGACCAATGAAGAAGAACTATACAGTATAAAAACAACAAACAGTAAGATAATTCTCATGATGTCTGTAAGCATTCGGTCTGGTACATATTGCCAGCGATGATTTCTTATTGCATTTTGCGCCCAAAGCAAATTCAATATGGACATCC
>QYQM01000156.1 GCA_007280905.1 Porphyromonadaceae bacterium
ATTATGGAGTTAACTGGACAAAATGGACCCGCGGCTACCCTACGGTTCCAACGATGGATCTGAAAATTCACCCGCGGGAACAGGATCTGATCATCGCAACTTTTGGTCGTTCGGTTTATATTATTGATGACGTCAGGCCACTGAGACAAATCGCAAAACAGGGTATATCTGTGCTGGACAAGGAGATAACGGCATTTCCATCTCCTGTTGCCTATCGCATTGGATCGAAAAGCCAGGCAACCGCTCAACCCGCCGCAGGTGCCCGCATGGGTGGTGAACCTGGAGGCATGTCGGTTTTCCCGGGAAAATATATGGTTAAATATTCCTGTTCCGGCCAATCGGATTCTACCTGGATTGAAGTGCAAATAGATCCCAGAGTGCCTTACCTGATGAGCGACCTGGTCACCCGTAAAGAATATGTTCTCGCCTTCCAGAAAAAAGTGGATAAACTGACCGCTGCTATGGAACTCATCAAACAGGCTCAGGACGCGGTCGACCTGGTTACCAAAGAAATACCGGCTGGAAGATCGGAGGAACTCCGCACCCTCCGGCAGGAAACCAAAACAATAAAGGATACTCTCGCAGCCATGATGAACCGGATATCCCCTGAGCGACCCACCGAAACCCAGCGCGCCAGTCCGGCTGAATATAATCTTGTTTCAAAGGTCACCAGAGCCCTTGCATCTGCATCTGACGGTTTCGATGCTCTTTCCAACACTCAAAAAATTGCTGTTGAACTAGCTGAAAAGGAACTGAAGAAAATGCTCGATCAGGTTGATCTCTTCTTTACCACAACCTGGCCGGCCTTTAAAGAAACAGTTTCAAAATCATCTGTTTCTCCATTTAATGACAAACCCTGGTCAAAAATATCATGGTAAAAAAGGGGGGGGCAAAACCCCCTTTTTTATTTGACACATTCCGTTACCTTTGCGCAAAATAAATTTGAATCAGAATGAAAACAAAATCGTTGGTCGGGTTATTGGTCATAACCCTCGTGACCGTAACATCATGCAATCAAATGAAGAACTCCACACTGAAAATCGGAGCAGTAAAATTAGTGACCCCTACTGATACAGCCAGCTATGCCCTCGGTGTAAACATGGCAAGCAATGTGAAAAACATGGGAATGGAAGAGATTAATCTTCAGGTATTTGCAAAAGCATTTCAGGATGTGTATGCAAGTGAAAAACTTCAGATTACCGAAGCTGAATCAAATCCGATTCTCCAGGCTTATTTCAGTAAACTGATGGAGAAAAAAGCAGCTTCGTCCCTGGCCGAAGGTCAAACCTGGTTAGCCGAAAACGGTAAGAAAACAGGGGTTAAAACCACTGCATCCGGCTTGCAATATGAAGTGATGCGCGAAGGTACCGGACCGAAACCAACCGCTACCAGCAAGGTAAAGGTTCATTACCACGGCACAACCACCGACGGAAAAGTGTTCGACAGCTCAGTTGATCGCGGCCAACCAGTTGAATTTCCTCTCAACGGCGTTATCCCTGGCTGGACAGAAGGCGTTCAGCTGATGTCAGTAGGGTCAAAATATAAGTTTTACATTCCCGGTAATCTTGCTTATGGTGCCAGGCCTCCGCAGGAAAGCGGAATAGCTCCGAATGCAACTCTTATCTTTGAAGTGGAACTTCTGGAAATCCTTCCGGAAACAGATCAGAAAATCGTTAAGTAATTGACTCTAATCCCGATATTAAAGAACCCCGCAACCGCGGGGTTTTTTTATGCTATTCAGAAGAGCTTTTCACTATTCATTTTTTTTTTGTAACCTTGTACCGGTAAAGTGTAGCTAAAGAAATAATAAAATAAACCACGGAGACACAGAGAACACAGAGATAATTTCTGTGGTACTCTGTGTTCTCTGTGCCTCCGTGGTGAGTATTTTCCAGGCATTTAATATTTACTAAACCTATACCCTATGTCATTAAAACGTAAAACCCGGGAATTAGTCGAGCGGAGGGAACAAATCCTTCAGGGTGGCGGCGAAACCGCTATCAAAAAACAGCAGGCTATGGGAAAAATGACCGCCCGCGAAAGGGTGATCGGCCTCCTTGATGATGATTCTTTCCAGGAATACGATCTCTTCGCCCAACATGAAGGTCGGGACTTTGACATGGAAAAGAAAGAACTTCCCGGAGATGGTGTAATAACCGGAACCGGTAAGATTTACGGATCTCCCCTTTGTATTTTTGCCCAGGATTTCACCGTTGCAGGGGGATCGCTCGGTCTGATGCATGCCAGGAAAATCACCAAAATCATGGATCATGCATTGAAACTCAAGGTTCCGCTGATCGGAATCAACGACTCCGGTGGTGCCCGTGTCCAGGAAGGCGTCAATTCCCTGGCCGGATATGGCGAAATCTTTTATAGAAACACACTGGCATCAGGGGTAATACCACAGATATCCGTTATACTCGGCCCTTGTGCCGGGGGCGCTGTTTACTCCCCTGCCCTTACCGATTTCGTGTTCGTGGTAGATAAAATATCCAAAATGTTTATCACCGGTCCTGAAGTTATTAAAACCGTTCTTGGTGAAGAAATATCGATGGAAGAACTGGGCGGAGCTAAAATTCACAGCACCATTACCGGTAATGCCCATTTCTTTGCTAAAAGCGAACAGGAATGCTTCGAACAGATCAAAACCCTCATATCCTATATCCCGTGGAATAACTCTCAGAGAGCCAAGCGATTAAGACCAAGAAACCCTAAAAATTCGTTTAGAATAGACGATATCGTTCCGGTCGACCCGAAACAGCCATACGATGTCCGGAACGTAATCCGGGCAATTGCCGATGGCTCGGAGTTTTTCGAAATACAAGAACTGTTTGCTCAAAACCTTGTGATCGGTTATGGCCGGATGAACGGTCAAACCATTGGATTTGTTGCTAACCAGCCTATTTACCTGGCCGGGGTACTCGATGTCGATTCATCCGATAAAGCCGCCCGGTTCATCCGTTTCTGCGATGCATTCAACATCCCGCTGATCACCCTTGTCGACCTTCCCGGTTATCTTCCCGGTGTCGACCAGGAACATGCCGGTGTTATCCGTCACGGCGCCAAAGTCCTCTATGCCTATAGCGAGGCCACGGTACCAAGAATTACCGTAATCCTGAGAAAGGCCTATGGCGGAGGATACATTGCCATGAACAGCCGCCACCTCAATGCTGATATTGTTTTCGCCTGGCCATCTGCCGAAATTGCCGTTATGGGACCGGAAGGCGCTGCCAATATCATCTTCCGAAAAGAAATTACCACAGCTGAAGATCCTGAGAAAATGCGCAAGCAGAAAATCAAGGAATACAAAGATAAATTTGCTAATCCATACGTAGCCGCCGCTAAAGGTTATGTCGATGCGGTTATTGAACCGGGCGAAACCCGTAAATTCCTGCTTCATGCACTGGAAGTGCTTGAAACAAAAGATGTTCCTCGTCCACAGCGCAAACATGGCTGCATTCCACTTTAATCCGGTTTAACGCTCAGAAAATGAAGATCGACGAAAAAGATATGGAAATCTTCTCTTATGAGGGGACTGACTATAAAACCATGCTTACCGATAAATTTCGTAAGCACAAACCATACGAACTTGAGGATCTTACCAAAATTACCGCACAGATTCCCGGAACCATGCTGAAGATCCTCGTTAGGGAAGGCCAGCAGATCAATCCATCCAAATGCCTGTTTATTCTGGAGGCCATGAAAATGAAGAATAAAGTCTACGCCTCCGTTTCCGGCCGGATTAAAAAGATACATATATCTGAAGGCCAGATAGTAACTAAAAATCAACTGCTCCTCGAACTGGGTGAGCCGGAATCGATATTTAAAAAGCTGTTGGAAAAATCTCCACCAAAAGAACCGAAAGCTCCAAAAGAACCGAAACAGCCAAAAAAACGTAAGAAATCGAAAAGATTCGAAAAGAAAAGAGAAGCAAAGGTATGAAAAACCACGGAGACACAGAGAACATAGAGAAACACAGAGATTATCTCCGTGAAACTCTGTGTTCTCAGTGTCTCTGTGGTGAATAATTTCAAAAGAATTCTTTCCAGGTAAAATACTTCGAAATTCCTGCGGGAATATCAATTTCGCGATCGAAAAGCCCATATACTGCCGACCCGCTACCGGTCATGCTTGCATATAGGGCGCCGGAACGATACAGCTCCTCCTTAATATACCCAATAACAGGATGTTGCTCAAATGCATACGATTCGAACGCATTTTGGATAACACCCTTCCAACCGACAACCGATAACTGATTCATTTGTTCAAGCGGTACACTTGGTTTCGCTACCGTCGCATACCTATAAGCGGCAGCAGTTGATATCCCTGTTCCCGGATGAAAAAGCAAGACATGCAATCCCCTGAGTGACACCCCTGCCTGAACCAGTTCCTCACCCCGGCTCCGTGCGAAGGAGGGTACGGGATCAAGGAAAAAGGGGCAATCGCTGCCCAAACTCAATGCCAAGCTGAAAAGATCACAGTATGAGAGATTCAGATCATACAACTTATTTAATAACAGCAACATAGAAGCTCCATCGGAAGAACCTCCCCCCAAACCGGCACCAGTTGGAATGCATTTATGCAGATAAGCCTTTACACCGGGCAAACCCAGCTGCGCATCAAGCAGCCGGTAAGCCCTGACGACAAGATTGGTTTCTGCAGATCCCTCTACCTTTAATCCGGAAAGCGTAAGATCAATAATGCCCGGTTGGCTATCCCGATTCGGAATGACTTCCAGAATATCGGAAAAACCAAGGGGGTAAAAAAGGGTCTCAATATTATGGTAACCATCATCACGCCTGTCGGTTACATATAGACCTATATTGATCTTGGCACCAGGAAATACAACCATTATTTGTTAGGATTAGAATTATCAACAAACCCGAAAGTAACTGTTTTTTTAATTAATTTTCTCTTCATCTTTGTTCCCCCAATAACTGATTGAATGGCTCAGAAAAAAAATAACGATACCAACAGACGGGTCCAGGAGATTATGCAGGATCTCGGAAAAATCCCGCCCCAGGCAATTGAACTGGAAGAAGCCGTTCTGGGCGCCATCATGCTGGAAAAAGATGCGATCATCTCCGTGATTGACATTCTTAAACCCGACAGCTTCTATAAAGATACTCACCGGATTATATTTGAGTCGGTCAGGGCTTTATCCATGAATCTTCAGCCGATCGATCTCCTCACTGTAACCGAAGAACTTAAAAAACAGGGCAAGCTGGATATTGTCGGAGGCCCATATTTCCTTACACAGCTTACCTCTAAGGTTGCCTCAGCTGCCCATGTCGAATTTCATGCCCGTATCGTTGCACAGAAATATATTCAGCGTGAACTGATCAGGGTTTCCTCAGATATCCAGGAAAGGGCATTCGATTCTACTCAGGATGTGGACGAACTCCTCGATTTCGCTGAAAGTGAACTCTTTGAAGTCGCCTTCAGTAACATCAAGAAAGAAACCCAGCGGATCGATATATTGATAGACAAAGCCCTCAAACGGATGGAAGAGCTGTCCTCCAAAGAAGCCGGTTTGAGCGGCGTCGCCTCAGGATTCACCAGGCTCGACCGCATTACCTCCGGGTGGCAGCCATCCGACCTCATTATTATTGCAGCCCGCCCATCCATGGGTAAAACAGCTTTCATGTTATCCATGGCCAGAAATATGGCCGTTGAACACAATAAACCGGTTGCCGTCTTTTCACTTGAGATGTCGAGCCTTCAGCTGGTTAACCGGCTTATCGTCAGCGAAACAGAACTGGCCGCCGAAAAAATAAGGAACGGGCGCCTTCAGAAATTCGAATGGGAACAGCTGGAGATTAAACTGAAAAGCCTCCTTAAAGCTCCGATCTTTATCGATGATACCCCGGCAATATCTGTTTTTGAACTCCGTGCTAAGGCCCGGAGACTGAAACTGGAACATAAAATCGAACTGCTGGTGGTCGACTATCTGCAACTCATGAGCGGTCCTCCGGATAGCCAGGGTAACCGCGAACAGGAGGTCAGCAGTATTTCCCGATCCCTCAAGGCTATCGCCAAGGAACTGGATATCCCAATCATTGCTCTTTCGCAGCTGAATCGCTCCGTTGAACTCCGCTCGGGCGACAAACGTCCTCAACTTTCCGACCTGCGTGAATCCGGTGCCATCGAACAGGATGCCGATATTGTCATCTTTATCCACCGTCCCGAAAAATATGGTCTTACGGAAGATTCAGAGGGCCGTTCTACCATCGGCTTGGCCGAAATCATTATCGCTAAACACCGTAACGGAGCCGTGGGTGATATCCAACTCCGGTTCCGCGCCGAACAGGTCAAATTCACCGAACTCGATGAGGACTTCAGCATACCGGTTTACGACGATAACGATAATTCGTCAGTTAAATTCGAGTCCAGAATGAACCGGCCTAATCAACCACCGGAATATCCGGACTCTTTCTAAAACAATGCGAATTAAATCCATCATTGCAGTCTTGCTTTTGCTTTGTCTCCGGTCCATGTCCGGTCAGGGAGCCTATCTGCTGGTGCCCATGGATAATAACCAGACCAATCACCTCAAAGCATACGGGATCGCTTATTGGGCCCTCCAGAAAGGAAACACACTCGAATGGCTGTTAAATTACCGCGGCGGTAGCTTCCTGATCCCCTTTTTTGACGAAATCCAGCAGGAATGTATCCTCCGCGGTGTCCGTACCGAAATCATCCCCGATGCTTCGCGTCTGCAGATCCTGGATGAAATTGCCCGGCCTGATATCAATATGGATGTGATCAAAATGGAGAAAGCCCCGAAAATCGCGGTTTATGCTCCGGTCGATAAACAACCCTGGGACGATGCCGTAATCATGGCCCTTGATTATGCTGAAATTCCCTATGACCGCATATACGACGGTGAAGTCATCGAAGGCAAACTAAAAAATTACGACTGGCTGCATCTCCATCATGAGGACTTTACCGGACAGTACGGCCGGTTTTACAAAACCTTCAACCACATGATCTGGTATCAGAAACAGGTTGCCGATAATGAGGCCATGGCCGCAAAATATGGTTTCAGTAAAGTCTCCAAGATGAAACTTTACGTCGCCTTGACTATCAAAAGTTATGTTGCCGAAGGAGGATTCCTCTTCGCCATGTGCTCAGGCGCTGATTCCTTTGATATTGCCCTGGCAGCCCGGAATGTCGATATCTGCGCCCAGATGTATGACGGCGATCCGATCGATCCGGACGCTAATCAGAAGCTCGACTTCACTCAAACACTTGCCTTCCAGAATTTTAAGCTCATCGACGATCCACTCGAATATGAGTTCTCTACCATCGATGCTACCGATTCCCGCCATATTGCCCAAAATCAAGATTATTTTACCCTTTTCGAATATTCTGCAAAATGGGATCCGATCCCTACTATGCTGTGTCAGAATCATACACAGATCATTAAAGGCTTCATGGGCCAAACCACAGCATTCATCAAGGATTACGTCAAGCCATCGGTATTGATTATGGGAGAGAATAAATCCCTGAACGAAGCCCGGTATATTCATGGAGAATATGGAAAAGGAACCTGGACCTTTTATGGCGGCCACGATCCTGAAGATTACAGCCATCTGGTAGGCGACGACCCTACAGACCTCTCCCTTCATCCCAATTCACCCGGCTACCGGCTGATCCTGAATAACGTACTTTTCCCCGCTGCCAAGAAGAAAAAGCAAAAGACCTAAACTCCTTCGATAACAATTACTATTTCACCTCTGGGTGCAGTTTCCGTAAAGTGCACAATCAATTCATCCAATGTGCCCCGGATGGTTTCTTCATGCATCTTGGTCAGTTCCCGGGAAACAGAAGCTCGCCTGCCGCCCCCGAATTCCGGAACCAGCTGCCCCAGGATTTTAACCAGGCGCATTGGCGACTCATACAAAATAATCGTCCTCGGTTCAATGGATAGTTCACGAATCCGTGTCTGCTTTCCCTTTTTTAAAGGTAAAAATCCCTCAAATACAAACCGTTCACAAGGAAATCCGGAATTAATCAACGCAGGTATCAAAGCCGTTGCTCCGGGTAAGCACTCCACTTCCAACCCCGCTTCGAGGCAGGCCCTGACCAGCAGAAAACCGGGATCAGAAATTCCGGGAGTACCGGCATCCGAAATCATGGCGGCCTTTTCACCGCCATTCAGCCGGCTGATTATTCCCTGAACCGCCTTGTGCTCATTAAACTTATGATGCGGATAAAGTGGTTTTTTTATACCCAGATGATTTAAAAGAACCTGCGAAGTGCGGGTATCTTCGACCAGGATAAAATCAACTTCACCCAAAATCCGGATGGCACGCAACGTTATATCCTCCAGATTTCCTATTGGCGTTGGAACCAAATATAACTGGATATTCCTGTCAATCATTTATTTGCATGCTCCTGATTAAAACACGACCGGCACAGCGGTTCATAAGAATCCGTTTCTCCAAGAACAACCAGCTGACTCGAATCTGTGGTCCGGTGGGAATACAAAGCCAGGTTGCCGCACCGTATGCATATCGCATGCACCTTGGTAACATGTTCGGAAGTAGCCATCAGGGCAGGCAGCGGTCCAAATGGTTTACCCAGGTAATCCATATCCAAACCGGCAACAATAACGCGAACACCCTGGTTGGCCAGAGAATTGCACACATCCACCAAACTCATATCAAAAAACTGAGCCTCATCAATCCCGATAACATCTACATCACCCGTCATCAGCAAAATATTCCCGGGGGAAGGAACCGGTGTACAACGGATTGCTTTGGCATCATGCGACACCATATCCTCAACCGAATATCGGGTATCAATCATGGGTTTGAATATCTCAACACGCTGACGGGCAATGCGCGCACGGTTCAACCGCCGGATCAGTTCCTCGGTTTTACCGGAAAACATCGATCCGCAGATCACTTCAATCCATCCCCTAGGTGGAACACCGTTGCGACTTGTTTCAGGAAAGAAATACCGGTCCAATAACTATTTTAGATTTTGATCGTTATTTTTACAAAAATAAAAGAATTATGGACAGTATAGAAACCATTCTGAGCGTGCGGGAAGATCTCGCCGAAATTGAAAAAATTTTCGTCTGGATGGAAAAATCCAAGGAGATACATCAGATCGATATCGATGTTCTGCTGAATAAAACCCGGCATCTTTACAATCAGCTCATTAGTCTGCCTGTTGGCCAGTTCGAAATCCAAACAGTAGCAGAAGCAGAAGCAGTTTTACCTGCACCGGAACCGAAACCCGAACCGCAACCACAACCACCACAACCACCACAACCACAACAAATAATGGAACCCGTCAGGGAACCAGAGCCACTGGAGATTCCAGTGCCGGTTAGGGAAACCGTTTCCGAAATGAACCTATTCCAGCGAGATGGCAGTTTGAACGATGCTCTTGGTAAGCAGAAACCGGTTCATGATGTGGCTTCTTCAATTACAGATATCCCGATTGCCGATATCTGGTCAGCTGTCACCATTAATGAGCGGTTCCTGTTTATCCGCGAACTTTTCGGGAATGATCCTGAAGGATTTAAGAATACCGTTACCCTGCTTAATAGCCTGGGCTCCTGGGAAGCTGCAAAAAAATTCATGACCGATCGCTTTGAGTGGGATAAAAACAATCCCGTTGCTGTTGATTTTCTGAATGTGGTGAGACGAAGGTTTCTCAAATGACCAGGTATACCATTGGTGACATTGCAAGAATAACCGGCAGCAGTATTACCGGTGAACCCGGAAGTATCATCCGCCAGGTTTGCACCGATACGCGAAGAATTGACCTGCCTGCGGAAAGTCTTTTTGTCGCACTTAAAGGCCCCAGTCATGACGGGCACCGCTTTTTAAGGGAGGCTTTCCATTCCGGTATCCGGTCATTTCTGGTCGGAAAACTTCCCGATTCTATTGACCAGTTCCCTGATTCCACCTTCATCGTTGCTGACAATACCCTGACCGCATTGCAGGATCTTGCCGCCTGGCACCGCAATCAGTTTAAAGGCCGGCTGATCGCCATCACCGGAAGCAACGGAAAAACCATTATTAAAGAGTGGATGGCTCAATTAATGCAAACTTCCTATCATATAACCAAAAGCCCAAAATCCTACAATTCCCAGCTTGGTGTGCCGCTTTCCGTCCTCAATATATCAGGAGACGAGCAATATGCGATCATGGAAGCCGGAATTTCCATACCGGGTGAAATGGCCAGCCTTCAAAGAATTCTGGATCCGGATATCGGATTGATCTCCAATATCGGAGAAGCTCATCAGGAGAACTTCGCCGATCTTACAGCAAAAACCAGGGAGAAAATATCTCTGTTTAGAAATTGTAAAAAAATCTTCTATTGTCTCGACCATGAACTGATCGACCATGAATTGACATTGGCAGCTTTTCCGGGACAAAAATACTCCTGGTCGCGGAACAAGCCTGCCGACCTGCTGATCACCGGCGAATCAATCAAAGGATCGGCCTGCCATTTGTCGGGGATCTTTCTCACCCATGAAGTAAAACTTACTATCCCTTTTACCGATCCGGCATCGGTCGAAAACCTCATCCATATCTGGCTTTTCCTTCACACAATTGGTTTTGAACAGGCGACCCTGCAGGCTCAGGTTTCAAAACTGGAACCCATCCGCATGCGTCTGGAGCAGAAAGCCGGAATCAATCGGTGCACACTGATCAATGATTATTACAATTCTGATATTCTCTCACTCAAAATAGCACTCGATCTGCTGTTCCAGCAGACCCCGCAATCCCATAAAACCATTATCCTGTCTGATATTCTGCAAACCGGCCAATCCGAAGAAACATTATATAGAGAGATCAGTCGTTTGCTCGAACATCGAAACATCCATCGCTTGATCGGAATCGGTCCCGCCATTTGCAGAAACCGTCAATTATTTACTCAGCCCATCCTCACCTGGCCCTCAACCGCTGAGTTTATTAACCAGGTAAATACAGATGATTTTCATGATGAAGCCATCCTCCTGAAGGGTGCCCGATCATTTGCATTCGAACAGATCAGCAGCATCCTGGAGGCACGAATTCACGCTACTACTTTGGAAATCAGAATGAATGACGTGCGGTTCAATCTCGAGCAGTACCGGAAAATAGTGGGTCCCGAAGTGCGTATTATGGCCATGGTCAAAGCCTTCTCCTATGGGAGCGGAGGTATTGAGATGGCAAAGTTCCTTGCTCACGAGCGCGTGGACTATCTGGGTGTCGCATTTGCCGATGAAGGAATCGAAATCCGCCGGGCAGGAATAAAAACACCGGTTATGGTGATGAATCCCGACTTTCAGCAATCCGACCTGATCATTGACCACCACCTCGAGCCCGAAATTTATAATTGGACGGGTTTGAACACCTTCTCCAAAACTCTCCGGAACCTGGGTCTGAGCCCATACCCGGTCCATCTGAAACTGGATACAGGAATGCATCGCCTGGGATTCGATTACCGGGAAACCGAACCGCTGTTAAACTTCCTGAATAACCATCCTGAACTCTATCTGAAGAGCGTTTTCAGCCACCTGGCAGCCAGTGAAGATCACGAAAACGATGATTTCACCAATCTTCAGATAAAGCGATTTTCCGAATCCAGCAGGTACCTGACTGAAAAAATAGGATACCCGATCCTTCGCCATATTTTAAATTCTTCCGGGATCGAACGATTCACTTATGCTCATTTCGACATGGTCAGACTCGGAATTGGCCTCTATGGTCTTGGTAATAGTTTAATGAACTTGAAACCCATCACCACGCTGAAAACGATCATCTCCCAGATTCACGACCTCCCGGCCGGGGAATCGGTTGGGTATGGCAGGAGAACCATTCTTGAAAAACCAACACGTATCGGAGTCATACCCATCGGTTATGCCGATGGTATCGACCGAAGGCTCGGTAATGGAAACTACCGGATGATGGTTAAAGGTAAACCAGTCTCAACCATAGGTAACATCTGCATGGACATGACTATTATCGATCTTAACGGAACAGAGGCAAATGAAGGGGATGAGGTTGTTGTATTCGGCCCTCAGAATCCGGTTACTGATATAGCTGACATTTTACAGACAATACCCTATGAGGTGCTAACTTCAATATCACCGCGTGTGAAACGAATCTTCCAGTTCGATTGAATTCAGCCGATTTCGCTGATATGCTCGAGCTTTGCCCGGTTTTGAATTTTTAAACGGCGTCCATCCGTTGAAATAATCTCCTCTTCGCAGAATTGAGTAAGCGTCCTGATCGCGTTAGAGGCAGTCATATTCGACAAGCTGGCCAGGTCATCCCTCGACAGATAAGCCTTTATGGTTTTACTGTCGTCTTCAAATCCATAGGTATTGACCAGAAACAGCAGCGATTCAGCCAGGCGGCCCCTGATGTGTTTCTGAGTAAGGTTAACCGTTCGGGAATGAGAAACACCCAATTCATTAGCCAGTGTTTTCAGAATTTTCAGCATGAGCTCGGGATGATTTTTTACCGTGTTCAGCACTTCTTCACGGGTAAAGAAACAAACTACCGAATCTTCAAGAGCCATAGAAGAAGCCCGATAGTTTTCGTCCGCAAAAAAAGCCCTGTACCCGATAAAACCCACGGGCTTCGCCAACCGGATAATTTGTTCGCGACCGGCAATACCTTCCTTGAAAATTTTAACCTTGCCCTTTGCCAGGCAAAGGACACCATTGGGTTTATCGCCCTCACAGTAAATCAGTTCCCCTTTATGAAAAAACCGCGAAGTATGGGAGCGTGTAAGTGAATCCTTCTCTTCCTGAGGCAGATCTTTGAAAATGGATCCGGGAGCTTCGAGGCAGGTGTGGCATGCTTGCAGTATTTCAACCATGAGTACTTAGGTTTTAAGCAAATGTAAGTCAGCCAGACATGAGCCACAGCCCTTTTTAGTTAAAAAATGTTAATGTCCCGGAAACATCGAAATTATTAGGAAATCATTTATATTTGTCTCTATTCACCAATTAATCATTTTTTCTTATGAAAAGATTTACTCTGTTATTAGTATTCATGTGCTCTGTGGTTCTGACATTCGGACAAGTACTCCGTACAGCTACAGATGCCCCGGTTAAACAACAGCCGGTTAACGACCTGGGCACCGGTCAAAGTGCCTTAAAAGGTGGTGGAGATATTATCTGGGGGACCACCTTCGATTGGGAAAACCCTGCTGACCCTAGAGGTTGGACATTACCAGAAGGATGGATTGTAAAAGACAATTCCGATTTGGGTAACCTGTGGGTTTGGAGAAATGACACTATAAAAGGCAAGTACACTTCCGTAACTGCCCCGTCATGGTTCACCACCCGTTCTGATGGCTTTATCTGTATGCCTATCGACGAATATAACAGTCGCGATGGAATTACTGTATCCACACCCTCAGATGGTTACATTGAAACCCCGCCGATTAATTGTACTGCAGTTCCTTCCGTAGTGGTTAAATTCAACCAGTACTTCCGTTATTGCTGCAGCAATTACAATCTCGAAATGCAGGTAACCAACGACGGTGG